>NZ_JBEPPX010000016.1:0-90090 GCF_040547535.1 Roseovarius sp. MBR-78 | reverse complement strand
CAGATTGAGCAAGAGGCCGGTCCACCGATTAAATGGAAATTTCCTCGACGAGAGAGGCGATTTCGGCCGAATCCACCCATGAAACTAAAACGACAACTCATGTTCTTGAGCATATCATTTTTACGTCCGATAACGCAAGGTTATCGGACATCATGGCAAAAGATAGAGCGAGGCGTTTTCTGTGCTATTTTCTGGAGCAAAGCGCCGCGATGGTTTAGGCTTCAGTCATGACATTTGCCCGACCGGAACACTCCATCGACACAGACACTCTACCCCGGATGCCCGCATGGGTCACCTCGGCACGTCCTGAAGCCTTTGAAGATGTGGCGTTTTTATCGGGCGCGGCGCTGAACCACCTGCATCTTGTGTTGGGACGCGAAGAGGTCCCCAAAGCCTTGTTGCGGGATCGGCTGGCGCTGCGAGCGGCCGAGGCATGTGCCGGGTTTTCTGGTCGGCCGGAAAGAGCCCCAGAGCTGCGCGACGCGATTCATCTTCTGCGCCCTGGCGATCTACCTGGTCCCGCGGGGGAAACTTACCTTGCCTGGCGTCGCGCGGTGGAGCGGCCGGTGTCGATCAAGGCTCTGGGCCGAGCCTTGCCGATCTTGGAGTTGGGCCAGATTGCTACATGGCTCGATACGGGGAAGGGAGCGCCGGTGACCCGTGCCGCGATGGCGCTGGATGCTGTCCTGACGGAGGCACCCCGTGCCGAAGTCCCGGCGTTGATCCTCGCGGACGCCGCCCTCGCCCAAGCGCTTGGTTGGGATCATGTCGTGCCGCTGCTGGCCGCGGGTTTGAAACGCACAGACCTGCGCAAGCGGGGTGACGATTTGCGCCTAGCCTGTCATCGCGCAGTGACCGCATCCGCGGTCGAGGCCGCGCGTCTGGCTGTCGATCTCGCGCGTCGGGCTTCGCTTTTGAAAGGAGTTGCACCAAAGCTTCGGGCCAAGGGGGCAGGGGCGGCGGTGAAAATATTCCTGACGCAGGACGCCGTGGCGCCCAGTGCCCTGCCTTTGCCGGACCGCGCGGCGCGGCGGCTCTGTGACCGGCTTGTCGATCTCGGCGCGGTCCGTGAGCTAACCGGGCGCGACACATTCCGGCTCTACGGGGTGTAGCCATGAGCATGGACAGCGAAAGTGGGAACCGGTTTCGCGGTTCGGACATGCGACCGGAAAGGAAGTCGAAGGATCGACCAGAAGCTGAGCTTGATCGCGAGTTGCTCGACCTGCCACCGGAGTTGCGCTGGCGGGAATGGATGCGGCGGATCGAGGCGGTACTGTTTGCCTCTGCCTCGCCTGTACCGCGCGAGGATCTGGCGCGCATAGTGGGGCAGGCGACCTCGGTTGATCTGCTGATCGAGGATCTTGCCGCCGATCTAGAAGGGCGGGCGTTCGAGATTGCCATGGTCGCAGGGGGGTGGATGTTCCGGACGCGGTCTGTTTACGCGCCTGCGATCCGCTCCGCAGCGGATGTCGGGGACCAGTTGCTGGACCTGAACGAGTTCGACGTCGCGATTTTGGCGGCCATCGCCTACCATCAGCCAATCACGCGCGATGGGCTGAAGGACATCTTCGGCAAGGAGATCGGTCGGGACCTGATCGGGCGGCTCCATGCACACGGTCTGATTGGAACTGGGCCGCGCGCGCCGCGTCGTGGTGCCCCCTATACCTTCGTCACCACAGACGCGTTCCTCGCGGCCTTCGGGTTGGAGAGCTTGCGGGACCTGCCGGATCCTGAACAGCTGAATGATGCCGGGCTGGCCGCGAGCGCCTGAAACCCGCCTCTGACCCTCAAAACGCTTGCCGCTGCTGATCGAGCCGCGCGGCCGCCTGAACGAGATCCGCCAAATTCGGGCCAGCGGTGTTAGAGCAAGGCCCAGCTTTGGGCCGAGGCAGGACGGCATCGCTGAAAGATGTGACCAGTCCGCCCCAAGCTGGCGCAACCTGAGCGACGCGTTTCCAATAAATGATCGCGGAACTTCTTCGCGTTCCGAACGGCGTCGATTGCCCGTCCGTCAATTGCCAAAACAGCTGATAGCGATCCCGATGAGAGAGGCGCGCGATGGACATTGGCCGTCGACTAAATTGAAAGCAGGCTGATCCAAGAAGGTCCGGGAGTGATCGCCCCTCTGCCATTCGATGCCCTGATGCCTGCAGACGAAGCAGATCGTCGATCAGACGCTCCAGACGCCGAACTCCGTTGGCGGCGGGACGGGTGCGTTTGCAGAGGGCCGCGCCGCACCAGGCGCAGATCTGATGCGGCACAAGACGCTTCTGGCTGAACGGAGCCAATCCGCCCCCGCAAGATGGGCACCTGTCCCGAAGCCGACAACCGTGGTGAAAGCAAGAAACGCGTGTCGCGAGGCTCCAGCCTCGGCGAAAATAGGGCGTTTCGTCTTCCGTCAGACAAGCGGGACAGAACTGCAGCCAGGTAACCTGCCTCCTGGGTGCGCAACTCTGCTGAGGCGATGCCCGCAGGGGCAAACGCAGCCGGGCCAAGGGGTCAGGGGCAATGGTCAGAGCCGCGATGTCTTCCACGGGTATGCCGGTATGCTCTCGCAGAAACTGCAGGATGCGATCGGGCAACGCCCGATCAAGCCGCGCCGACCAGTTCTCACCCGGCGCTCCGAGAAGCGTGCCAAAATAGTGCGGAGGTATGCCGTTCGCGTAGGCGAGGCGGTGCAGCCAACTCGACAGAAGTTCACCTGGTGCGGGCATAATGCTCACTGGCCAACGGCTTCCCGCCACACTTTCATACCGCTCTGCAGGTGTGACGGATATCTCGGTCGGCCCAAACCTCATGTCATATCGTGACGCAAAGCGGAATTACGGCGCCTCGAGAGAGGCACATAGCCGAGGTCCCACAGGGTTGCGCCCGTGATCCGGCCCTCACCGCGCGAGATTGCCGCCACTGCGGCACGGGTGACGATCTCGACAACCTCGCCGATCAGCCCCTCTGACAGATCATGGATGATCTTCGCCAAGGGTTCGCGCGACAGATCGGAGGCTTCGGCGAGCGGCAGACTGGCTTCCAGGCTGTCGAGAAGCGTCGCGAATTCCTCGTCATACGGCCATCGTGGAATGGGGATCGTATCGAAACGTGAGCCCATTTCGTCGGTGTCATGCACCGCATCGTAGATCGCGATTTCGCCGACAAGGACTGGTGAGATGTCATGCACCCGTGCGATCCGCCGCAAGAACGAGAAGATGGCCTTCACATCCTGGCGCCGCCCGCGCAATGCGCTGTGGAACTCGTCGAAGATCAAAAGGCGCGGCTTCAGGCGCTCCAGAAGATGATCGACCTGATCGCCGGCGCGGGACAGGCTGCGCCAGCCCGCGGCTTGTGGCGCGCGCAATCCGGACAGGATGCTGGCATAGAAATGCGACAGGCCTGCACCTTCCCGGGTCTGGATCACCCACACCTTTTGCTGGTCGGCGGTACGCAGATGTTCGATGGCGAAGCGTTCGGCGATCATGGTCTTGCCGTTGTGGTAGGGACCGGCAAGCAGCAAACCGCGTGGGCGCAGCGATGGCGGTCGCTCGAGCAGCAGTCGCATCGCGTCATGCGCCGCGCCGGCGGCCGGATGGCTGATCCAGCGCGGCGCGCGAACATGGGCGATCCGCACTGCGTCATCGGCCTGCAAGAGCGGGATTATGGCGGGCATGAGGTGATCCGGCACCCTACCAATCCTCGACAGGGAAGACCCGCCGAGGGCGATCCGGATCGAGCTTTTCTTGGGTCGGGACGGAAGGCGCGGCGAAGTCGGCATAAGGCTTCTTTGCCTCGGTGGCATGCCGGGCGCGGGTCATCTCCTTCAACCGGCTTTTGGGGGTTTTGGCGGCGGCAGCAGTGGCTGCGATTTCGCGTCGGATGGCTGATGCCTCCTGCACAGGGCGCCGCTGGATTTCACGCCGCTGCTGTCGATCCGCCTGGTGCTGCCAAAGCGTGATCGGCTCGGCCAGTCCGTCCCGTCGCCTGACCGGCCGCCAGGCCTGCGTATCCGGATCCTTGACGTAGACATGGCTGATGTCGCGAGGATCATAGCACAGATCGAGCGGCTCCAGCCGGTCACGACGCGCAACCAGCGGGCCAAGCCAGGGCTCGAAATAGTCGATGGCGAAGAGACTGATGCCCTGAGGTGAAATTTTCCGCGTCTTGCGTGGCAGGAAATTCAGCAGCACATCGACAGGCGCATCGATAGGCCGGTCCTTCGGCTGGAACCGATCTTCCCACTCTTTCGCCGGAACGGTCAGCCTGCGCGCATTCTGGCTCAGGTTGTGGTCGATGATCGCGAGCGCGATGCAGCGTTCAAGATCCGCGAAGCTGAGCCGTGCCCGCGCTTCCGAGGCATAGTCGCCCCGATCCGCGATGGAACGCCCCGTCTTGCCGGGCAAGGCGCGTAGCGCGGTGTTCACTTTCCCAAGCAGGCGTTCCACGACTCCGCCCCGATGCACGGTGCCCTTGTTCCGCATGCGTATGGCGATGCCATAGTCCGCGCATCCTCTGCTGAAGGTGCTGCTCTGGAACTCCTTGGCGGAATCGACGACGATTTGCTTCGGGCGACCGTGCATCGGCCAAGCATGATCGATACCGCGTTCTGCCAGCCAGTCAATCTTGCAGCACATCGCGTGCGCCAGACAAAGCGCGACAGACAGTCGTGACGGCCGCTCGAGGGTCAGGCAGAAGCCGATGATCGCGCTCGTGGCCACATCTGCAGCGATGGTCAGATAGGGACGACCAACGAAGACACCGTGGTCATCAATCACCTCAACAAATTGGATGTCTGCCGGCGTGTGATCGATCTGGACAACGTCGAGCGCGTGGTTAGCCCGGATGTAGCCCGGTCGCGGCTTCAGCCGGTGCAGGTGTTTACCATCCGACAGGCGGCGGCGGGCAATTTCTTCCGGGGCGAACAGAATGGGGATCCGCCGGGCGACAGTGACATAGGCGGGTGGAGTGTGCCCTTCCTCTGCGCAGCGGGTGCGGATCTCTTCAACGATCGGTGCAAGGTCCGGCTGCTCCGGGCGCAACCACATCTCCCGCAGGGTCACCGCGATGATGTTCTCGACTGCGGGGTTGATCCTTGGTTGTCTTGTTCCACTCCTTCGCGGCAGAAGGGACGATACCCTGCGCTCTTCCCGATACCGCGCCAGATAGTTGTAGACTTGGCGTGTCGAGAGCCGCAGCTCGGATGCCGCGCGCATCACGGCCTCACGCACCGGCGCCGCTCCGTCAAGAATCCGGTCCAACTCGCGCGCGGTACGCGTCGCCTTGGCCCACGCTTCATCCGAGGCATGCGCTTCGCCGGACGTCATCGATATGAAACTTCCGAGACCGGCTGGGTCATGCGCCAACAGGGCGGCCACTTGCTGAAATACGTAGCCAAAATTGAAGCCTTAAGCTGAAAAATGATGTGTGCTTACCCCGTATCATCCAGAAATCACGTAATAATCATGTGCTGAAATGGTGAAGAAAATGCGACATTGGTTCCTGCCCGGTCCCATGGAAGAGGAGCCGGATTATCTGCCGCCCGGACCTCGGGCCGAACCGCGTGAAGCCGAGGTCCTCGAAGATTGGCGGAAAGCAGAGGCGGGTAATGCCGCGCGTCTTGCCCGTGTGGCCGGTCGCGCCGGCGCACTGGATGACCGGTTGAAGCGCGGCCCGGAAGGATGGCGGTACAGGCTTGCCCTGATCGAGGCTGCCGACCTCAGCTGGTTCGCGGGTGACCGCGTCGGCCCAGATCGGCTGGCGCTCTGGATCTCCATGCGCATTTCTGGCCTGCAAGAGGACACCGCCGCACTCGCTCGGGTCGGTTGGGCGGTACGTCGTCTGACAGGGGGGCCAGGCCCAGAGGTGGACCTGTCCGCCTTCCTCGACCGCCGCGATCCCGAGAACATGGCGGATGAAGCCGAGCCCTTTGTGGACCGCGCGGGCGGTTGGCTCGACCTGATGGCACAAGTCGCCGATCTTCACCCGATAACCCGTGCCTGCGCGGGTTATCACCTCTGGAGCCTCGCAGGCCTTGGGCAGGAGGGCGATCGAATGGAAGCGGCAGTCACGGCCGCGCGGATCGCGGCCAGTGAGGGCAAGGGAGCACTCTTTGCGCCTCTGGCAATGGGAGGGACAGGGGGGCTGCGCGCTGGCGGCTCACCCACTGACCGTCTGGCGCGGTGGGTCGACGGGATGGAGACCGCATGTCTGACCGCGATGCGGCACCTCGACGATATCGAGGCATGGTCAGCGAGGGCGGAAACCGAGATGACGCCACTCTCGGGCAAGACGCCCCCAGCTTTGCGCGTCTTGCTAGCTGAATGGCCGCTTGTCTCCGCCCCGATGGCCGAGACCCTGACCAGTGCCAGCCGCGCCGCCGTCCAGCGCAACCTCGCCTGGATGGAAGCGCGGGGTCTGATCCGCGAGATGACCGGGCAGGGTCGTTATCGGATGTGGCGCGCGCCGAATTGAAAGCTCCGTACGAGCGCCAAGCGTTAGCTTTCAGGAAAATGGTTCACCTCGACAACCTGCCTAGGAGAGTACCGGGCGTCCATCTTCTCGCCATTCCGGCAGACCGCCTTCGAGGCGCCGTGCGCTGAAGCCGTGCTAGCGAAGCGCCGCGACGGCTTGGTGCGCATCGACGCAATAGGGCCCTCTGCAATAGGCCACGATTTCGGCCGCCCTGTCCAGCGTCGGCACGATCCCCTCTATCTCCTTTAGTGTCATGTTGATCGCTCCAGGAATATGACCTGCCGCAAATTCATCTGCAGGGCGAACGTCGAGCACGGTGGCAGAACCTTCCGCAAGGCGTACGGCCAGATCGGAACGGCTGACCGCCTCGAGGACGTCCGCACCGCCCGAAAGGCCGCGGAGGATGCGCTAGACCTGTGCGAGGTTCCGCTCGGCGACAATACGAAGAAGGTCCATCAACTCCAGTGTCTTCGCGTCGGTCAGTCGGTAAATCACCGATTTGCCGTCGCGGCGGCTGGTGACGAGCGCGGCGCGGCGCAACTGCTGCAGATGCTGCGAGCAGTTCGCGATGGTAAGGCCGGTCTTGTCCGCAAGCGCCTCCACCCTGCGCTCCCCTTGCGCCAGTTGTTCCAGCAGCATCAGACGCGCCGGGGCGGACAGGGCGCGTGCGACGAGTGCGTATTCCTCGAGCAGGGCGGTCTTGGGGCTGATTGACAAGGCGTGTCTCCTAACGCTAGATCATTCAAGCGATAACTTGAATGATAGAGATTCCATCGCGCCCCACAAGCCCAAGGGCCCGCATCCATGTCAGAGTTAATCTTTGCCGCCGAACCAACGATCCGCCTTGCGATTTTCCTTTGCGTGCTGGCTGCAATGGCGCTGTGGGAGGTGGCGGCGCCGCGCCGCAGGCGGAAAATCCCGCGCGTGATCCGCTGGACCAATAATCTTGCGCTGGTGGTGGTCGATACGGTCATCCTGCGGCTGTCATTTCCGATCCTTGCGGTCGGTCTGGCGGTGATGGCCGAGGATCGCGGTTGGGGGCTGTTCAACAACATCGACGCGCCGTTCTGGATTGCGGTCGTGGTCTCGATGCTGCTGCTCGATCTGGCGATCTACCTCCAGCACGTGATGTTCCACGCGGTGCCTGGGCTCTGGCGGATGCACCGGATGCACCACGCCGATCTGGATTTCGACGCCACCACCGGCCTGCGTTTTCACCCGGTGGAAATCCTTATCTCCATGGGGATCAAGCTGGCGGCGATCGCGGCCCTTGGCCCGCCGGCCGTCGCGGTGCTGCTGTTCGAAGTCATCCTGAACGCCACCGCGCTCTTCAACCACGCCAACATCGATCTGCCGCGCCCCGTCGACCGCGTGCTTCGCCTGTTCGTCGTCACCCCCGACATGCACCGCGTCCATCATTCCAACGACCCGCGCGAGACGAACTCGAACTACGGCTTCAACCTTCCGTGGTGGGACCGGCTTCTGGGCACCTACATCGCCCAGCCCGTCAAGGGACATGAGGGGATGGAGATCGGCATCGAACAGTTCCGCACACGCCGCGACCTGTGGCTCGACCGGATGCTGATCCAACCCCTGCGCGGACCAGCGAGCGGCCATGCGCTCGATCCCCGTAACACGGAAAAGGAGCCCGCAGAATGACCGCAAGCGCATTCCCGCGCGGCCTCCGCGAGAACCGGGTCCAGGTCGCCCATCAGCTGATCCAGGTGATGCTGGTGGGTTTCGCCATCGGCATGACGCGCACGGTCGTGCCCGCGCTCGCCGAAAGCGAATTCGGGCTCGAGCGTGGGTGGTTCCTGCTGCTCGCCTCCTTCCTGGGCCTTCGGCGCGGTTAAGGCGGTGATGAACTTCGTCGCCGGGTGCTGGTCCGAGCGGATCGGGCGCAAGCGCCTGCTCGCCTTCGGCTGGGTCGTCGCACTGCCGATCCCGGTGATGATCTGGTATGCGCTCGACTGGAGCTGGATCTTCGCAGCCACGGTGCTCCTCGGTGTCAATCAGGGCTTGTGCTGGTCTATGACGCAGACCGCAAAGCTCGACATCACCAAGGCCGAGGAGCCCGGGCTGACCATGGGGCTCAACGAGTTCTCCGGCTATGTCGGCGTCGCGATCGCGGGCATCCTGATCGCCTATGCCGCCGAATCGCTCGGCGCGCGGACGGGGCTCCTTGTATTCGGAATGGCCGTGGTCCTGCTGGCGCTGTTGCTCACCGTGGTCTGGGTCAAGAACACGCTGCCCTGGGCCGAGGCCGAAACAGCGGCGCACAATGCCGCCCCGCCGAAATTCCTGCGCGCTACCCGCAAGGTTGTTGGGAATTGATGGGATGGTTACCCCCTCCCGACGACATCGCAATGTGCCAAGGTGATGAGGGTCACATCATACAAAGAGGAGGAAGTATCTATGACAGAAGTTACCAACGTTGGGATCGGCACCCTGAACACGAAGAACGCGCCTGCACAGATCAATAAGAACCCGACTTCGAAGATGCCCTGCGCTTGGCTTCCCGTCTGACGCTGAGGAACAGAACAGCGATGCAGCCCAGCAGCAGGACCAAGCCGCCTGCGAGGGGTGGCAGACTGGTCGCGACGATCAATAACGCAGCGAGCGCGACCGTCGCCAGAATGGTCGCTGTGAGCCGGGCGTCAGCAACGAACATGCTGAACAGCTCCGAAAACACGTCCTTGAGGATGTTCATGGTGTCACCTCCCTGATTGGCTGCCGCACCATGCGGGCAGCCATGATCCCTGCGACAAGGAACAGCGCCGCGAAGACGAACAGCGCCAGATCATGCCCCGGCCAGTCCACACCCAACCCTTCGCCAGTCCAGAACACGCCGAAGGCCGACAGCATGACGCCAACGCCGAACTTGAGGGTGTTTTCCGGCACCCGTGCCAGCGGTCGATGGGCAATAACTCCAACCACGAGGACCAGCGCGCAGGCCGCAAGCGCACCCAGACTGGCAGGCCAGAGCATCCCGCGTCCAGCCCCGACTGCGATGACGATGAAGATGACCTCTAACCCTTCGAGCAACACTGCCTTGAACGCAGCGATCCCCGCAATCCAGTCCTGCGATGCCTGTCGCCGCTCGACCTCGGCGGTCAGGCCCGCCGTTTCCTCTGCAAAGATCGCATCCTCGTCGTGCAACGGGATGACGCCGCCAGCCCGCAGCGCAGCCTTGCGCAGCCAGCCGACGCCGAAAAGCAATAGAAGCACACCGATCACCAGTTGCAGCAGGTGAAGCGGCACCTGATCCAGCAGTGGGCCGAGGACTACGACGATCGCCGCCAGGACGAACAGCGCGGCACCTGTACCAAGCACGGCGGGTTTCCAGCCACGCAGTGTGGCAACAACCAGCACGATGGTGAACGCCTCAACAACTTCGACAATCGAGGCCAGAAAGGCTGCCCCGACGGCGGGGCCGGCGCTGGACCATTCAAGCATTGTCGCTCTCCTTTGTACCCCGTGCGCGGTTCAGTCCCATCGCCGCGCCTCCCTGATTGCCTCGACGCGGCTCACGGCGATGTCTTCAAGCAGATGTTGGTCGAGTCGCAACAGATGAACGCGTTGCCGTTGCCGGTCGAGCCAGAGGGCGAGAGCCGTTGGTCCGATAGATCGCGAAACGGATGGCGCGAAACGGGAGGACGAGGGTAGCCTTTGAAAAGTCAGTGCATTCATTGCTTTGGCCTCACTTGTTTTCATCATGCGCATCGAAAACCTTGCGCGCATAGTCGTCCAGCACGGTGACGCAGCCTTGCAGCCGCTCCTGTGCCTCGGAGGCGCGATCCGCGCCGTAGAAGTCGAGTTTCTGGATTTTCGTCAGCCAGCCTTGGAGCTTCTTGAGATCGACGTCGTTCTCTTCCAGTTCGGCGTATGTGTAATGGTTGGCGGTCACTTCCTTGGCAACCTCGGCCTCGAAGTCGTCGCACTTGTCGATGAATTCTTCATAGGCGTCGTCGCGTTCTGCTTTGAAGCGCGCCAGGACCTTGGCCTCTTGACCGGGGTCGAGAGCTACGGTTTCGAGGATGACCGACTCGCCCTGCGCCTCGCCAATGTCATTCTCCAGCATCTTGAGGCGGCGAACGTGATCGTCGGTTTTGGGCAGAAGGCAGACGCCGTTTTGAAGATAGACCGCACCCATCCCCTTGAGCTTACGCCAAAGTGCCACCCGCTTGGCAGCGGGTTCCGGCGGAACTTTGTAGGTGAGAAGTAGCCAAGAAATGTTTTCCATGGCCTACATATAATGTAACAGTCGTAACAAGTAAATAGTTTTATTTGGCGATTCTGTGTCGATACGGTCTGTAAGGCTTTATTGGAAACAACTTAGCCAATGCCATTGAAGAGATCATTTTCTGCCGCTCACCGCGCTTTGTACGCGGGTCCACCGTCAGGAAGGTTGGTAAAAATGATTCATTTCTGAAAAGCTCTTCGTGCAGCTGCGTACCATTGGCCGGATAGCCGGAAGGCCAATTTTCTGCGGTGGCTTGCACTCTCGTAGCTTCATTTCAGAAATGTGTGGCCCAGCGAGGATGGCTGTCGTCGATCACTAAGGCATGGCTGTGCTTGCGATGCCCTTGCAGATGCGGGTGATCGAGCGGCAGGTTATCGTGGGTATGTTCAAGCTCAACGAGATCGTTCGCGGGCCAGAGCCTGAAGGCCACGAAGGTTCCACTTGCCGCGAGAAGGGCCAGCCCGATTAAAGCGGGAACGACGCCGTAGGCCGTCAGGAGCCATCCGGAGAGCGGATAGGTCACCAGCCAGCAGGCGTGCGACAGCGCAAATTGCGCCGCGAACAGCGCAGGGCGGTCCCCCGCATGGGCGGACCGGCGCAGCAGCCGGCCGGACGGGGTGAGGACGGCGGAATACCCCAACCCCACCAGCAACCATGCACCCAGAAGGGTAGACCAGCCAAGACCAGATGTCAGGACTGTCACCCCCAAACCCAACAATGTTGCTACGATCAGCGCAGCACCGCCGAACATCACGGGCCGGTCGGGTAGTGCATCCAGAATGCGTGGGAGGACCAGCGCGGCCGTCATGGAGCCCGCGCCAAAGGCGAACATCGTCCAGGCCAGCGCGCTCTCCGACAGGCCAAGTGAGCCGCGCACCAGAACGACGGTATTGACCAGCACCATCGCCCCTGCCGCCGCTGCCGCGAGGTTCAGCGCCAGGAGCCCGCGAAGGCGGGGCGTGGCAAGGTAGATGCGGATGCCCCGTGTGGTCCGATCATAGATTCCCCGTGGCTCGGACGGGCTGGGGCTGGGCAGCAGCACCGAAACAACCAGAAAGGCCGAGGCCCCGAAACCTACAACTGTTCCGAGGAAAAGCGAATTGTAGGACATGACAGCGAGTAGAAGGGCCGCCAACGTCGGACTGACGATGTTTTCCAGATCATAGGTCAGCCGCGACAGCGACAGCGCGCGGGTATAGCGGTCTTCTTCGGGCAGAACGTCCGGGATCGTCGCCTGGAAGGTTGGCGTGAAGGCGGCGGAGGCCGACTGCAGCAGGAAGATCAGCACGTAGACTTGCCAGACCTCGGTCACGAAGGGCAGCGCCAGCGCCACGGCAGCGCGCACCAGATCCAAGGTCACCAGCAGCGCGCGACGCGGCACGCGATCCGCGAAGGCTCCGGCAATTGGCGCAATACCGACATAGGCCACCATCTTGATAGTGAAGACAGTGCCCAGCACCAGCGCCGCCTCGTCGCCCGCAAGATCGAAGGCCAGAAGCCCGAGCGCGACCGTCGCCAGCCCGGTTCCCAGAAGGGCGGCAACCTGTGCCAGAAACAGATGGCGGTAGGTGCGGTCGGAGAGGATATCGAGCATGGCGGGCCTCAGAGATAACGGGCGATCGCCCGCAGCTCGGCGCGATCAGTTTCGGAGCCTTCAACGTCCAGACAGTGGTCCATGTGGTCATGGATCAGCGCCCGCTTGGCGTTCACGACGGCCTTTTCGACGGCCTGCATCTGCTGGACGATCTCGAGGCAGGGCTTGCCCGCCTCTATCATCGCGATGACGGCGCGCAGATGGCCGTCAGCGCGTTTCAGCCGGGCAATCAAGGCGGGATGGGTTGCATGAACCGGGGAATTTGTCATATATGATTCATATCCTCCCTCAGAGGATAGAACAAGATGGTGCCCCGATGCGCCACAGAATAAGTCGAGCGGGCAGGCAGAGCTGATGACGAGGTTACGGACAATCGGAAGGGCTGCCTGCGCTACATTTCTGTGCGCAGCCATTCTTGTCTGGTCAGTTGTGCCTGCAACCTCTCACACGCCCGCAATTCTAAACGTTCTTCAGGACCATGCGGAAATGATCGCCGAGCACGGGCATTCGCATGGTCTGGAAGAAGACCTGGCTTGGGCAGCGCATGGACATAGCCACGACAGTATAGATCACGATCACAGCCAAGCGGTTGTGCCCGGTCCTGACCTGTCGTCTCATCCCATGGAATTTTACAAGACCGCATGGTGGCTGAGTGCCGCGACAGCGAATCTTCTGCTGATACACCAGATCGAACGACCTCCCCGAGTGTGATCGACCGCGCGCCAGTGGCGCATTCCAAGTGATCATCAAACACATATGCGGAGTTCAATCCATGAACACAGTCCATCGGGGCTGGACCGATCCTGGCATAGGCCGGATCGTGATCCTGTCCTTTATCACGATAACCTTGCTCGTTCTCAGCGCAGGCCATGCCTTGGCGCACAACGTTACGCCCGGAGACGCGGGCTACATTCAGGAAATCTGGGGGGTAAACATCATTCCCTTCATGTATCTCGGTGCCAAGCACATGGTGACGGGTTACGACCACGTCCTGTTCCTGTTCGGCGTCGTCTTCTTTCTTTACAAGATGAAAGACGTGGGCATCTATGTCAGCATCTTTGCTGTCGGACATTCGACCACGATGCTGGCAGGCGTCTGGTTCGGATGGGGCATCAACGCCTATATCGTTGATGCGATCATCGGTCTGTCGGTTGTCTACAAGGCGCTCGACAATCTGGGCGCTTACCAGCGTTGGTTCGGCTTTCAACCGAATACCAAGGCCGCGACGCTGATCTTCGGCTTTTTCCACGGCACGGGCCTCGCCACCAAGATCCTCGACTACGAAATCGCCTCGGAGGGGTTGCTGGCCAATCTGCTGGCTTTCAACGTGGGCGTCGAGCTCGGCCAGATCATGGCGCTCGCCGTGATTCTCATCGTCATGGGCTTCTGGCGGAAATCCCCGAATTTCTTCCGCCAGGCCTACACTGCCAACGTCGTCATGATGTCCATGGGGTTCATCCTCATGGGCTTGCAAATCACCGGCTACTTCGTGGCCACCTGAAAAGAATTGGAGACCCAAATGTTCAACGCAGAAAAACCGAGCCTCGACCAGCTTCCCACCTCCCGGCAATTGCTCCGCTCCACGGCCATCGCGGCGGCCAGCGCCGTCGCGATCCTCGTGACCGTCGTGCTGCCCGCCGAGTACGACATCGATCCGACCGGGATCGGCGGCGTTCTCGGTCTGGCAGAGATGGGCGAAATCAAGACTCAACTCGCGGAAGAGGCGGAAGCCGACCGGCTGCTGGAACTTGAAGCACAGGAGCAGTCGAGCTTGATGAACGATATCTTCGGGCTCTTCGTCGGCGCGGCACACGCGCAAGAGGCTGAAGTCTGGCGAGACGAAACCACTTTCACGCTAGCCCCCGGTGATAGTGCCGAGTGGAAATTGGTCATGGAAGAGGGCCAGACGGTGGAATACCGGATGCTGGTCGAAGGCGGACGCGTGAACTTCGACATGCATGGCCATGGCGGCGGCAACTCGATCACCTATGAGAAAGGCCGCGGCTCCACCGGCGACGAGGGCGAAATCGTCGCCGCCTTCGACGGAGAGCACGGCTGGTTCTGGCGCAATCGCGACAGCTCGGATGCCACCGTCACCGTTCAGGTGCGCGGCGAATACGCCGAGTTTAAGGACGCAAGTTAAAACTAGGGCAGCCATCCGCCTGAACGGATGCGGGTGGCCGCCTTCCTCCGAGGCAGACATTAGATCGATATTCGTCTTTCGCCTCGGAATTTCTCTTAAAACTACTCTCCGGCATCCGTTGGCCAATGCAGTTGGCTCTCGTGTCGTTGACTTTAAGGTCTCGGCGTTATGGCTTCGGCTTGGCGCAGCACGTACCAATGTCACGTCTATGTTATAGAATACTTCTTGACCTCCCCCTACTGGAAGCTTGCATACCAGCAACATGAGACAAGCTTTCCGGCTCATTTTGATTCTTGCATTGAGCTTCGGCGCCATGATCGCGCCGGATGTGTCGGCAGTGAATGCGGCCGAAGTATCCATGGCTCAGATGGACGTAGGAGAAAGCACGGACGACCATTGCGGTGGATGCGATCCGACCGAATTTGATGACGGGGTGTCCTGTGTGGGGGGCTGCCCTGTACCTTGCGGCGTGAGCAGCACGGCTGGTATTTTAGTGCGAATGCCATCGGGTCCGCCCGCGATGTCCTTAGGTAATTTCATCCCGGTCACTGAACCCGTGTTTCTGATCGGCGCCAATCCTTTGCTTGATCCATTTCCTCCCAAGCAGCCTGCCTGAATCAAATATCGGCCTCGCTTGTTGCGGGGCCTGACCGTTGCCTTGGCCGAAGCTGGCTGAGTGCGACCCTTTCAGATCAAGGCAGAAGTGATGACCCTCAACAGACTGATTTCACGACGGCACGTGCTGCGCACCGGTGCCGCTTTCACGGCCATATCCGCTCTGTCACCGGCACGAGTAGCGATGGCAGGTCCGACAGAGGACCCATTCTTGCTACGCGCTGCGGCCGGACAAGCCGCCCTGCGACCGGCACCCTACGGCTCTACGGACGTCTGGAGCTACAACGGATCCCTCCCCGGCCCCGAGATCCGGGTGCGGCAGGGAGACCGAATTCGGGTTCTGGCCCAGAACGGGCTAAATGAAGGGACGACGGTCCACTGGCATGGCATTCGCACACCCAATGCGATGGACGGAGTGCCGTTCCTGACACAGGACCCGATCCCGGTCGGTGGCGAGTTTCTCTACGAATTCGATGCACTGGATGCGGGCACGTTCTGGTATCACCCGCACCAGCGCAGTTCCGAACAGGTCGGACGCGGCCTTTACGGGCCGCTGATCGTCGAGGAGGCGGACCCGATCCGCGTGGATCGTGACCTGACCTGGATGCTTGATGACTGGCGGATGACCCGGGCGGGGCAGTTGTCGGATGACTTCGGCAACCGCCACGACGCGATGCACGGCGGTCGTACCGGAAATTCCGTGACCATCAACGGCCAGATACCTGAACGCATTGCGGTGCGATCCGGAGAACGCATCCGCATTCGGCTGATCAATGCGGCGAACGCGCGGATCTTCGGGCTGGATTTCAGGGATCTCGCGCCAATCGTGGTGGCGCTGGACGGTCAACCGGTCACACCTCATGCCCCGGACAGCGGGGTCGTGGTGGTCGGCCCGGCCATGCGGATTGATCTGGTGATAGACATGACCGGCAAGCCCGGAGATGCCGTAACCGTCACCGATGCCTTCTACGAGGATCTGGAATACCGTCTGGTCGATCTCGCCTACGCGCCGGATCGGCTGCGGGACACAGCGCCGGACTGGCCGATGGACCTGCCATCCAACCCGCTTGCTGAGCCTGACATGACCTCGGCGGCGCGGCATCAGATTGTCTTTAATGGCGGAATGATGGGGCAGATGATGATGGGTGGCGGCATGGGGTCGATGATGGAGCAGATGCGCGAAGGCAACATGTGGTTCATCAACGGCGAAGCAGCAACGGGTCATATGATGGACCCATTGCTGGTCCTGCCGCAGGGCACGTCGCATGTGCTGCAGATGGACAATCGCACCGCGTGGCATCACCCGATGCATCTTCATGGACATTCGTTCCGTGTGATCACACGGAACGGGCAACCGACACGGCATCGCGAATGGCAGGACACCGTCCTGATGGCACCCGAGGAACGGGTCGAGATCGCCTTCGTGGCGGACAATCCGGGAGACTGGATGTTCCATTGTCACATTCTGGAACACCAGGCGGCGGGCATGATGGGCGTCATTCGCGTCGATCCCGGTACGACCAAAACCTGAAAGCTCAGAACATTGATTCCGAAAAGGAATGAACCTATGAAAAGTATACTTGGATTTGCCAGCCTTGGTACCGCAGGTGCCGCCGCTGTCCTTGCGATGAGCCTGAATGCAGCACCTGCCGCAGCCGAAGAGGTCACGCTTTACAAGAACCCGCAATGCGGTTGCTGCGAGAATTATGCGGACTACCTCCGCGAGAACGGATTCACGGTAGAGGTGAAGCCGACCCACGATCTGGCGCAGATCAGCCGCGAGGCGGGCATCCCGGATAATTTTCAGGGCTGCCACACCGCCTTTCTAGGAGATTACGTTGTCAGCGGCCATGTGCCTGTCGATGTCGTCAACAAGGTGCTTGAGGAACGCCCTGAAATTGCCGGTGTGACACTTCCCGGCATGCCGATGGGGTCACCCGGTATGGGCGGCGCGAAGCAGGAGCCGTTCAAGATTTACACCGTCGAAGAAGGTGTGAACCCGACCGTCTATGCGGTCGAATGATCAATTGCGCGGTACGGGGCAATCCCGTGCCAGACCCGCTTCAAGGGAACGCAAAGGGTGAACTTTATGATGATGGACGGTGGAATGCTGGGTGGCGGCATGATGATCGCCATGGGTCTGATCTGGTTGCTGATCGTGGGGGTGCTGGTGCTCGCGGCGATCGCCTTGGTCAAATACATCCGCTCGGACAGCGGAAAATAGAAATGCGCCGGAATGCGGAATGAGGGTGCCAGCAGCGGCGACAGCCTGATGTCGATGGGATTGATCTGGGCGCTTTGCGTCCTGCTTGTCCTGTCGTTGCTCGCGGCACTCATCGTCCTCTTTATGTGGCTCGCAACAAGAAGGCGGAAGCGCAGTGAAAAACACCATTAGGCTCTCAGCTTTCCTGCTCGCCGCAACAGTTTCGCCCGTCTCGGCGCAGAGCGACTTGCTCATGGGCGAGCGCTTCTATCAGGAGAACTGTGCCAGTTGCCATGGGGCAAACCTGGAGGGGCAACCTGAATGGCGCTCCAGACTGCCGAACGGAAGGTTGCCTGCCCCGCCGCACGATGTGTCGGGCCATACCTGGCACCATCCCGACCGCGTATTGTTCGACATCGTGAAACGCGGACCGGCGGCGATTGTCGGGAACGGTTACGAAAGCGACATGCCCGGATATGGGGGCGTGCTGACAGACAATGAGATCACGGCGGTCATCGACTACATCAAGAGCACATGGCCCGACCGGATCCGCGCGTCGCAGGAAAGCCGCACCCTCGCGGATGAACAGGCGCAACCATGACCCACGAACTCGCCAGCAAAACCGAACCCGTGTCGCGGCGCATCATCTCCGGATTTGTGCTGGTGCCGCTGGTAGCTTTTGCCCTCATGGTCCTGTTCGGCTGGGGGCTTTTCAGGGGTGGCGACGACTTGCCATCGGCGCTTCTTGACAAACCTGTGCCGGAATTTGCCCTTCCCCCGGTGATCGGCCGCGAGGAAAGTCTTTCGACGCAGGACCTGATCGACCATGTCTCACTGGTGAACGTCTTCGCCTCGTGGTGTGTGCCTTGCCGTGCGGAACACCCGCTGTTCATGGAATTGAGCGCCACAGCCGAAGTGCCGCTCTACGGGATCAATTACAAGGATCCACCCGAGCAGGCGCGGGCATGGCTCGACGAACTGGGCGATCCCTACGATCGTATCGGGGCCGACATCAACGGACGCGCCGGCATCGAATGGGGCGTTTACGGCGTGCCCGAAACCTTCGTCATCGCGCCCGATGGCACCATCGTCTACCGACATGTCGGCCCCATCACGCGGACGATCTTGCAGGATACCCTGTTGCCGATCGTCCGTGATCTGAAAACCCAAGCTGACAAGGAGTCAATGCCATGAAACATCTCAAACTGGCGCTCGTCGCCTGGACATTGTCCGTCAGCGTGGCTTTTGCCGGGCCGCAGGGGTTTGCCTTGCACGACGTGCCGCAGCCCGTCGCCAATGTGCGCTACCTGACCGAGGACGGCAGTCGCGGCGATATGGAGGATTTTCGCGGCAAGGTGATCCTCGTTAATGTCTGGGCAACCTGGTGCGTGCCCTGCCGCGAGGAGATGCCGACGCTGGATGCGCTTCAGGCGGAACTTGGTAGTGATCGCTTTGAGGTGGTTGCGCTGTCCATCGACAGGGCAGGATCACCCGTCGTGCGGCGCTTTTACGACGAGATCGGTGTCACCAATCTCGAGATGTATGTCGACAAGACCATGCTCTCGGCGACTGCGCTGCGCACGGTGGGTTTGCCGACGACGATCCTGATCGACGCGCAGGGGCAGGAACTTGGGCGGTTGGTCGGTCCGGCCGAATGGGATGATCCTGACATGGTGTCGTTCTTGCGGGATTTTATCGAATGAGACCCCAAAATACTCGTCTGCCTACGCTTGACCTTCCAGTTACTGGAATGAATGTTTTTCAAACATCAAAAGGATTTTCCGGATGACCGACATATCACCCTCTAACGGTGTTAACTCCGCTGACATCGCAAAAGCTGGCAACTGGCCCAGGTGGCTAACGCGCGGACGATTGTTGTTCGTCGGTGCGGCAACTGTGATGGGGGGCGGCATGGCCCTCAACTGGGGATGGCTCACAGCGATCGGGCTCGCGCCGGTTCTGGTCTCGCTGGCTCCCTGTGCCGCGATGTGCGGCCTGGGTCTGTGCATGAAGGGTGGGTCCGGCAGCAAATGCAATGATGCGGGAACCGCCAATGCCATTCAACCCGAAAGAGGCGACACTTGAACACTTTTCTGACGCGTCGCGCAGCCTTGGCGACACTGGCCGCCACGATTTATTCTTCAGCTTTCGCCAATCATCCCGGGGAAAACCTGGATGCGCGCATGTTCGAGATGGAGCCGTACTTCCAGGCCATCGACGCGGCGCAGGCCCCTAGTTTCGAACTACAGGATTCCGAGGGCAATTTCGTACGCTTGTCGGATTTCAGCGACAAGGTGGTCATCCTGCACTTCATCTACGCCAATTGCCCGGATATCTGCCCGCTCCACTCCGAAAAGATCGCGGCCATTCAGGCTTCTATCAACGACGGCCGATGAAGGATCTGGTGCAGTTCATTTCGATCACGACCGATCCTGTGAATGACACGCCGCACGTCCTTCGTGACTACGCGGATCGGCATGGGCTCGACCCCACCAACTGGGTTATTTTGACCAAGCGGCCTGATCAGGCAACCGACGCGACGCGTCTTCTGGCGCGGTACTATGGGCTGGAATTCACAAAGACCGCCGACAGCGACATGATGATGCACGGAGCGGTCACCCATGTCGTGGATATCGGCGGGCGGTCCGCCGCAAAGTTCCACGGCATGGAGTTCAAGAACGTGAACCTCATCCTCTATGTCAGTGAGTTGATCAACAACGCTCAGCATCGACGCCAGGAGCCAAGCTGGTGGGACCGGCTAACCGAGGTGTTTCAATGAGTGTCGTTGCGACTGGCGTCAGGTTGTCCTCGACGGACAGCATTTCGCTGACAGCACAGCGTCGGTATTTTTCGGTGATCATTCCGGCCAATCTGACCTGGGAGTTCGCGCATATGCCGCTCTACACGATCTGGAACGAGGGCACCCGGGGCGAGATCGTTTTCGCGGCCGTCCATTGCACGGGTGGCGATATCCTGATCGCCATGAGCGCGCTGATGCTTGCCTTGATGCTGATCGGGCGCGGATGGCCCCATATCGCTGCAACGCGGCGTTCGGTGACGGTCCTGACAGTCGTATTGGGGCTGGGCTACACGCTGTTCAGTGAATGGCTCAACATCGTGATCCGCGCGGCCTGGGCCTATTCGAACCTGATGCCGATCATTCCAGTCCTTGATGCGGGCTTGTCGCCCGTACTGCAATGGATCTCGATCCCGCTGGTCGCGTTCTGGTGGGCCTTGCGGCCCTTCAACAACGATCGTGAAACATGATGGATATCTCCGGCATCGGCATTTTCGCGGCCTTCATGGCCGGAGCCATCTCGTTCCTGTCGCCCTGCGTCCTGCCGCTTGTGCCGGGTTATGTCTCCTATATCGCGGGCCAGCCGGACTTGCGCACGACGCGATCGGTCGGCTTGCGGGCACGCGCCGGGGCACTTGGGCTGAGCGCCTGCTTCGTTCTGGGATTTTCCACGGTCTTTGTCGCGTTGGGGGCCGGGGCCAGCGCGCTCGGGTCGCTGCTGCTGACCTGGCGCACTGAGCTCAACTATCTGGGCGGGGCGATCATCATCCTGTTCGGGCTCGTCATGCTGGGTGTCTTTCGTCTGGATGTGTTCTCGCGCGATACCCGCTTTAATATTGATCTCCCCGGGGGCCGTCCGCTCGGGGCCTACGTGCTGGGGCTGGCCTTCGCCTTCGGCTGGACTCCCTGTATCGGACCGATCCTCGGCGCGATCCTGACGCTCAGTTCGACCTCCGGCGGTATGTCGGACGGCATCTGGCTGCTGTCGATCTATTCCGCCGGGCTGGGCGTGCCCTTCCTGCTGGCAGCCCTGTCCACCGACGCCATCGCTGCGCGGGTCAGGCAGATTGGCAAGGCCGGTCGCTGGCTTTACAAGGGCGCGGGTGTTGCCATGATCATCATGGGCGTTGCCATCATGACCGGGCAATTGTCACGGTTTGCCTATTGGCTGCTGGGGACGTTTCCCTTTCTTGCGACTATCGGCTGACGGGCCAGTGATCAACTCTCCTTGTCGCTTTGGAGAATCAATGATCGTGCATTGCCCCTAATGTAAGATTTTGCCCTTAAATCCGGTACTATTACCCATAAATCCGATACAGAGTTGAGTAGATCGGTGCAGAAAATGGAAAAATATCGCGCGATGGCTCCAGAATCTCGCCTCTAAGGGCAAAATCCTAGGCTAAACGCACCGCGTCTCAGATTTAAGGGCAACGCGACACTCGACCTGATCACGGCTGCGAGCGGCCTGCACCCAATCAACCACGCCTATAGGGGGTTTCACCTGTGGAGCCTCGCGGATCTCAGTCAACAGGGAGACCAAATGTAAGCCGCAGTCACAGCAGACCGGATCGCAGTAAGCGATCGGAAAGATGCGACCTTTGCGCCGCTGGCCATGGGCGAGGCTGGGGCGTTGAGCGCCGGTGGCCCGCTAGTCGACGGCTCGACGGAATTGGTAGTGCAACCTTGACCGCTATGCGCCACCTAGACGACATCGAGGCCTGGGCGGAACGGGCGGAAGCCGTGATGACCCCGTTGTCGGGCCGCACGCCGCCCGCCTTACGCGGGGTCCTAACCGAATGGCCCCTGCCGGCCGCCCCGATGGCCGAAACCCAGACGGGTGCACGCTGGGCGGCAGTTCAACGCAATTTCGCGTGGATGGAAACACGGGGTTTGATCCGAGAGGTGACAGGGCAGGGTCGGTTTCGGATGTGGCGGACTGCTGTTCCAACCTACCGACCTTAGTCTTCCCAGGTCGAAAGTGTGACGCTGACGACATGCCGTGATCACAGAAATTTTTCTTGAACCTCTAGGAGCTTTAGGAGTTAGGATCACAGACAAAGAACGGCACTTGGGACGTAGTCGATATCGTCCTTACCTTGTCTTGGACGAATAGTAACTCGTTCAGAGCAGGGCTTAGGCTGCTGTTCGTCCAGGAAAGGAATCAGGAAAGATGCTTACAAGACGCCACTTCATCCAGACGACGACCGCGCTGTTTTCAGCGTCGATCTGCAGTCCGCTCCTTGCAGACACGTGGCCTACCGAGGTGCAAAAAGCCGCTTGGGACGCTCAAGTCACACCGCCTGGCTACGACCCGGCCACGTCCAACCCTTGGGGTTTGCATCCTCGCTTCCTGCCACAGCGGGTCGTAGTGAAGGACGGACTTGTACCCGGTGACATCCATGTCGATGCAGTTGCGCGCTATCTGTACCACATCGAAGAAGGCGGCACGGCGATGCGGTATGGCGTAGCAATTGCACGTGGCAAACTTTACGAGCCGGGCACGTATACGATCAAGCGCAAGGTGAAATGGCCACATTGGCAGCCGACACAAAACATGATCGACCGCGACCCGGAACTCTACGCGGATATTGCTGACGGTATGGAGCCAGGGCCCGAAAACGCGCTCGGGTCGCGAGCGCTCTACCTCTATGTCGGCAACCGGGACACCTATCTAAGGATACATGGCACGCCGCATCCGAGTAGCATCGGCGGGCGCGCGAGTTCCGGCTGCGTTCGGATGGTAATGGCGCATATCAATGACCTTTATCCCAACGTGAAAACTGGCTCGACAGCGTTCCTTTACTCGGCTGAGGATAGCGTAGTCAGGCAGAGTTGATGCCGTATCGGTAGCGGCCACACCTGAAGACATGCTCTATTGAACCTTACGACTGGCGGGCGGTGCAAATAGGACTGCCGCCAACTGCGCGCAGCGGCACTAGGGTCGTTTCCACAGGGCCGCTATGCTCATACCAATAGCAACCGTCTTCCGGGCGAAGCCTTGCCGAAGTGAGGTCCTGATTGGGAGCAGCAAGGTTAGCGACAGCTTCGGGAACGTTTCCGACCTCGTTCAAATCGCCAGGGGACTCAGATGTCGGGGCTGCGCATCCGGCGATGAACAGGAGCCCCGCTGCGACGGCATTCTTTCGTTTCCACATACAAACCTCTGAGACTTCACATATTGTTGGTTCCGATCAGTCTGGCACACCGCCCGTTCGGTCACAAGTTGCGAGGAGGCTGTCGCCTTCCTCTTTTCGCTTGAGCCGATTTAAAAACAAACGCAATTTCTATCTTGAAGCTCTAGTTGCTGTAGCTGCTATATCAATTTGGTCTCAGCGAATCCCGGGGTATTTTATGTCATCCAAAAGCCACAGTCTCGACCACGACCACTCCAACGCAGCCGACCACGCGCACGCTCAAGAAGCGTCGTGCTGTGGGACCGGCAAGTCATGTGGAGAGGTTGCTCCGCAGTCTCCCGCGCCGTCCGGCGGAAGAAACTTCCAGGTCTCTGGCCTGGATTGTGCCGAAGAAGTGGCGATCCTGAATCGGGTCGTGGGTCCGAAGGTCGGCGGAACAGAGCATCTTGCGTTCGATGTGATCAACGGACGGATGACCATCCTCGACAGCGCGGAGAGGATTTCGGACGACGAAATCACGCAGTTGGTCGCTACGACCGGCATGAGCGCGAAGCCATGGGATGCCGACAACGCAGCTAAGGACCAGGCGGCGCATCTGGCGCGTCAGAAGCGCTTTACCTCGTTGAGCGGCGGCTTCTGGGCGGCGGGTTTCCTTTTCCATATCGTCGAAACCGGCATGGGTGGCGCGCTCGGACTCTTTGCGGGGCATGGCGAGGCGCCGATGCCCATGGCGGAAGCGGGGCTCTTCGCCGTCGCGATCCTTTTCGGCGTCTGGCTTGTTGCGCCCAAGGCCTGGTCTTCTGCGCGACGGTTTTCTCCTGACATGAACCTGTTGATGGTTGTAGCCGTTGCGGGCGCCATTGGCCTCGGTGAGTTTTTCGAGGCGGCGACGGTCGCGTTCTTTTTCTCGCTGTCGCTTTTTCTGGAGAGCTGGAGCGTGGGCCGCGCGCGCAACGCGGTTTCCGCGCTGCTCGATCTTGCGCCGCCCACGGCACGGGTGATCCGACCGGATGGCAGTGAGGTAGACGTTCCAGCAGCAGAGGTCGCCGTGGACGATCGTTTTGTCGTGCGCGGCGGTGACCGTATCCCCCTCGACGGTGAGGTCGTGGACGGGGCAGGGGCCGTCGATCAGGCCCCTATCACCGGCGAAAGCGCACTGGTGCCAAAGGAACGGGGCGATGAGGTCTATGCCGGTACGATCAACGGCGAGGGCACGCTGACGGTGCGGGCGACCAAGGCAGCCTCAGACACGGTGCTTGCGAAAATCATTCGCATGGTGGGCGATGCCCATGCCCGCCGCGCGCCGGTCGAGCAGTGGGTTGCGAAGTTCGCGCGCGTCTACACACCCATCGTAATGGCGCTGGCGCTCGCGATCGCGTTGGTGCCGCCGCTCCTGCTGGGCGGCGCCTGGGACTACTGGTTCTACAACGCGCTGGTGCTTCTGGTCATCGCCTGCCCTTGCGCGCTGGTCATCTCGACGCCGGTTTCCATCGTCGCGGCGCTCACCGCCTCGGCGCGAGCAGGGGTGCTCATCAAGGGCGGCGCCTATGTCGAAGCACCAGGGCGCACCACGGCGCTTGCGATGGACAAGACCGGAACGATCACGATGGGCGAACCCGAGGTGGCGGCAATTCACCCACTGGGCGAAGCCTCCGCGCGCGATCTTATGAAGCTGGCAGCAAGTCTAGAGGCGCGATCCTCGCATCCGCTGGCACGCGCCATCCTCGCGCGCGCCGAAGCCGATGGTGTTTCCGTGTCTGCCGCAGAGGACACACGCACCGTGCCCGGGCGCGGGCTGGAAGGACGCGCCGATGGGCGCGTTATCTGGCTCGGCTCGGATCGGTTCGCCGAGGAGAAAGGGTTCGGCAATGCCATTCCAGCGGATCTCCGTGACCGGATCGAAGGGGCAGGGAGCACCCTTGTGGCCGTGGGTGACGGGACCGGCGTGACCGGCGTGCTGGAGCTTCGCGACCGCATCCGCCCCGATGCCAAGGGGATCGTTGCGCGGCTGCACGCGCAGGGAGTGAAGACGATCGTGATGCTGACAGGCGACAACGAACGCACCGCGCGTGCCGTGGCGGCCGAGGTCGGCATCGACGAGGTGCGCGCTGAGCTCTTGCCAGAAGACAAGGTGACAGCCATCGAAGAACTCGTCGCGAACCACGACATGGTCGCGATGATCGGTGACGGTGTGAATGACGCACCGGCCATGGCGCGGGCGCACTATGCCATCGCCATGGGGGCTGTAGGATCGGACGCGGCCATCGAGACGGCCGACATCGCGCTGATGACCGACGATATCGGCAAAGTGCCGTGGCTCATCGGCCACTCGCGCCGGGCCATGACGATCATTCATCAGAACATTGGCATCTCGCTGGCAACCAAGGCGGTATTTGTCGGGTTGACCGCGTTCGGCATGGCCTCGATGTGGGGCGCTATCGCTGCGGATGTGGGTGTGTCTCTGCTTGTCGTCGCCAACGCGCTTCGGCTTCTGAACGGCGAGCGGGTCAAGACCGGGCCTTCGGGCGGTGAACCGGTGGGCGAACAGATGGCGAAGGGAGCGCTGGCCCACGGTCATTGATCCGGCGCTTTCGGTAGAGTAACGTCTGTTATCAAGCAGACCTCGCACAAGGGGCGTCGAGCAGTGATGAATACCAGAATTCCACGACGGGTCTTTCTGTTTAGTGGATTTGCAGCCTTCCTGTCGGGCTGTGCCAGCAAGTTCCGGTCGTACAACGGACCCGAGGTGACCCGGCTGCGCATGTACAAGGCGCAGCGGTTGCTGGTCTTGGACGGGGCGAGTGACGTTTTGCGGACCTATCCCATCGGATTGGGCTTCGCGCCCGAAGGTCACAAGCAGTTCGAGGGGGACGGTCGTACGCCGGAGGGTTCCTACCTAATTGACCGGCGTAACCCGGACAGTCTTTTCCACCTCTCCATCGGCATCTCATATCCCAACGAGGTCGATATCGAGTTTGCAGAGGCGCAAGGCCGATCTCCGGGAAAGGACATCTTCATTCACGGCGGCTCGAGGCGTGGGATCGACCCCATGAATGTCCGTGACTGGACGGCGGGTTGCATCTCCGTCACGGACCAACAGATCGAGGAAATTTACGCAATGGTGAGGGACGGGACATCCATCGACATCTATGCCTGATGGTCAAGCAAAGCGACGGCGCAGCGCGATGTTGATGGCTTCGATTGCGATGACCATGAAGACGACTGCAATCGTAACGCTGGCCGCTTTGTCGTACTGGAAAGAGCGCACATAGGTCTGGATGTAAAAGCCGATCCCGCCCGCGCCGACAATCCCGAGGATCAGCGACTCTCGCAGGTTCAGTTCGAACCGGAAGATCGTGTCGCGGGCGACGACCGGCGCCATCTGGGGCCAGATCGCGTGTCTGAGCCGCGCGAGCGGTCCGGCACCCGCACTTTCCAGCGCAGCGATTGGCGCGCGGGACACACCGTCGATCGCCTCTGCATAGAATTTGGCGAGCATCCCCGTCGCATGAAACGCGACCGCGATGATGCCCGGCAGCGGACCGAGGCCGACAGCGCCCACCATGAGCATGGCCACGAGGAGCAGTGGAATAGCCCTGATGAAGGCCAGCAGCGTTCGAACCGGTCGATAGAGCGCCGGCGGTACCATTGTCTCGGACGCGAGAATGCCGAGCGGGACCGACAGGATCACCGCGCCAAGGGAGCCGAGGATCGCGATCCTCAGCGTTTCCGCGCTGCCCTTCAAAATTTCACGCATCACCGTCGGGTCCGGTGGAAGCATCCGGCCCAGGAAATCGGCGATCCGCGAACCGGCCGACGTGAGGCGCGACAGTTCGACATCGGTCGTAGCGAAGGACCAGAGAATTGCACCGGCGATCAGACCGCTGGCCGCGAAGTTGCCGAACCCGCGAAACCGCATCAGGATACCGCCCGGAGGCCGATACCGGGCATTGGCTCTGTCTCCATGTAGAGATCCGCTGTTGCATCCTCGTTCAGCTCGGAGGTTGGCACATCGAAGACGATCCGCCCGCCACGAATGCCGATGATACGCTGCGCGAAACGCCGCGCGAGGTCGGGCTGGTGTGACGAAAACAAAGCCGTTGCTCCGCGTGCGCGCGCTGTCCCGGTCAGCAGCGACAGTATTTCGCCCGCGCGTGCGGGATCGAGATTGCTCACCGGCTCGTCGGCGAGGATAAGCTTTGGTTCCTGGGCCAGACACCGCGCGATGGCCACGCGCTGCCGCTGCCCGCCGCTGAGACTGTCGACCCTGCGTTCGGCGAGATCGCCGATGCCGCAATCGGCGAGTGCTGTGCGCGCAATCTCCAGATCGCGCCAGGTCGGCGATCCCAGAAAGGCCCGCAGGGGCGGCATGCGTCCCAGGCGGCCGTTGAGGACGTTGCGCAGGACCGTGGAGCGTTCGACCAGCGCGAATTCCTGAAACACGAAGCCGGTATCCGGGCGGTGCGCGCGTGTCGGCGGATGATCGGGATAGAGCGGCGCACCCAGAACCGATACCCGCCCGCGCCACCCCTGAAGCCTGCCGTCGAGCAGCGCCAGAAGCGTCGTTTTCCCCGCGCCGGACGGACCGAGCAGCGCGATGGTTTCGCCAGCCGGAACCCGAAGCGAGACCCGCTCCAGCGCCGGGAGGTCGGCGCCCGGATGGGCAAAGCTCAGGTCGTCGATTTGGGCGGCAGTACTCATTTCAATAGCCCGTATCGCCGCGCCATGTCGCGCACACCTTCATACGCCGTGGAGTCTGCCCTGACATAGCCATCCGGGCCGTAAAGATAGCGCAGCCTGTCGCGGTTCTCCGGCTCATTGAGCCGCAGCATCGCGTCGATAAACCGGTCCTGTAGGCCGGCGTCGAGTCCCGGACGCGCGATCACCAGATGGCTCGGGATTGGCACGCTTTCCGCGATCCAGGTCACTTCAGCCTGCTGCGTCGGGGTCAGAAGAAGGTCTGCGTACTGGCTCGCGCCCGCAGCATCCACCAGGCCCTCGGCCATGGCCTGCATGGCCTGCTGGTAGCCGCCCGCGAAGAAGATGCGACCGAAGAATGCCTCCGCTTCCCCGGGGCCTTCGATCAGCCCGGCCTTCACAAACTCGGTGAGCGGGTAGAGGTAGCCGGATTCCGAGATCGGATCGGCGAATGCGATGTCGCGCCCGCGCAGGTCGGCGAGCGCGCCGATGCCGCTGTCGCGCCGAACGAAGATACGGCCCGTGTAGCTCGGCGCGTCGCGGTAGACCTCTGACAAAAGCGGTACGGCACCGATTTCGGCCTCGGCCAGAACGAAGGGCAGGGCGCCCATGAAGGAGATATCCGCGTCGCCGTTCCGCAACGCCTCGACTGCTGCGGCATGGTCGATGGTGACGAATCCTTTGACGGGGACGCCGATCTGCTCAGCCAGCCAGCCGGTGATGGCCTCGATGTCGCCAAGCAGCTTCTGCGGGTTCTCCTGCGGGATGAAGGCAAGCCGCAACGTGGCATCTTGTGCGGCCAGCGGGGTCGCCAGAGACACCGCGCTTGCACCAGCCAGGATCAGGACCGTTCGGCGGTTCAGGTGGATCGCCATCAGAACGCCCTTTCATTGATTGCATCGGCCTCGGTCTGGAACGCGCTCCAGCTTGCCTCGGCGGCGGCCCAGTCCTCATCGCGCACGGCGGCGCCGACCTCGGCCAACCGCGCGGCCAGCGCATAAACCTCGGGCCGGGCTTCGAGGTTCGACATTGTGCTGGTGTCGGCTGCGAGGTCCGCGGCGACGGTATCGGTCAACAGCAGGATGTGCTCCGCGTCCCGTCGGGGCAGCAGCGTATCGAGGGTCGAGGCGAAGGTCGTCAGCTCGGAGAATGCAAGCCGGAAGGCGGTGTTCTCCGCATCGAAGGCTTCATAAGGCTCGTCCGCCGCGCCCACGGTCTCCAGATAGGCGGTCAGGTCCGCCCGTTCCGCCTCGGTCAGCCCAAGCGATTTCGCCTCGTCGAACCAGTCCACGACAGCGGCCAGGGTCGGCAGCGATCCGTCATGGAAATACGGCGCGGTATAGGCGGTGCCGAGCAGCGTGGGGGTGTCCATCGCACCGACGCGGGCACCTTCATAGGCTGGCGCGACAGAGCCGATGTCGTGCGCCCGCCGGTCGAGGAAGTTCGCGTCGGGGACGTGGCAGCTGGCGCAGGAACGGTCGCCGAGCCCCGCGAACGGCGTGTTGAAGACCGCTTCGCCGCGCCGGGCGGCCTCGGGAGCGGCGTCGGTCAGTTGACCGTCCGGCGTCAACATGGAATTCGGCAGAAAGTCGAATTCGAGCATGTAGGCGACCAGCGCGTCCAGTATGAAAGGTGTCGGTTCCTCGCCGCCGAATTCGTTGACGATCACGTTGCGGGAGAAATCGCGCAGGGAGGCGAAACGGCCGTCGCGGCCATAGGGGCCGGTGAACCGCAATCCGCGCAGGCTTGGTATGTCGAGCGGGTCATCCCGCCGGTCGTTGAAGATCGGGTTGAAAAAGGCGCCGTCGACGTCGATCGCCCCCGGTTGATGGCTGGCGCCGGGGATGAAGAGCCGCTGGTTCACGTCAGAGCGGTTGTGACAGGTCGCGCAGGCAAGCCCGAGGTCGCGCGCCGGGCTGCCGAAGATTTGCGCGCTGTCGAACAACATGTCGCCGTAGGCGACGAGCGGCAGATCGGTCTCGTCGATGCCCTGTTCCTCGAAGTTGAGGACGAGACGCGGCAGCGGTTCCTGATCGAAGATGTCGGATCCGGGCGGCAGGCTCGGCGGCACCTCGATGGCGCGGCCGCCGAGCACAGCGGTTTCGGGCAAGGCGCTCAACATCTGGCGCGGAGCGAAATCGTCAATGAGGTAGTTCTCCGCGAGATATCCGGAGATGACCGCCCGCGCGACCGCCATCGTGTCGCGATCGGCAGGTGTTGCGCCCGCGCCAAGGACGCCGGCGGAACCTGTGCTGCTGTTGAGTTCCAGCCAGGCGAGGCCGATGCGGCGCGCAGCCTCTGGATCGGCGGCGGCAATGCCGTCCGCGAACGCACGATAGAGCTCCCGAGCCGTCCGAACGGCCTGCTGCGTGGTCGCCGAGTCTTCGGCCGAAAGAGCCCGGTCCAGTTCCTCTTCGATCCTGTCCGCGATCAGCCGGGTCGCCTCGGCGAAAACCACCTGCCGGTTCTCGCCCATGATAGCGTCCCGAAGAGAGTCTGGTGCGTCGTCGCTCTCGCTGTCCAGCCACGCCAGCGCACCGACGGAGAATTCCGAACCCCGGTAGGGTTCGGTCCAGGCGGCTTCGATCTCGTCCCAAGGCAACGGCTCGAGATTTCCGAGAAAAAGCGTCAGCCGGTAGGCCGCCGCCTCGGGAAGCCAAGGGGCCTCCTTGGCAGGTGTCGCAGCAACAGGCCCGGAGAATATGAACACACTGGCCAACGTGGCGAACAACGCTCTCACAAAATCTCTTATCACCACGACCTCCAGAAACAAAGTTAGACATGGCTAACTTATCTACCCTAAGCAAACAAGTTGTCAATCCCGCTGTTTCGCTGCAAAGTCCGGGTATGACAAAGCTGCAATCACATGAGTGTGAAGCATTCGAAGCTGTCGACAGGGCTCCCGAAGCGCAGGCCGAGGGGTTTGCGACCGTGCGTCAGGCGCACGAGAGCGAGATGGCAGAGGATTATGTCGAGTTGATCGCGGAACTGATCGACTCGTGCGGAGAAGCCAGACCCGTCGATATCGCCGAGCGGCTTGGCGTGAAACCGCCTACGGTTACCAAGAATATTTCGCGGCTCAAGACTGCGGGCCTGGTGCGGCGGGAACCCTACCGCGCGATATTCCTCACTGGCGCAGGGCAGGAACTGGCGGAGGCCTGTCGCCGACGCCACAGAATCGTCGTAGCGTTTCTCCTGAGCCTCGGAATCGACGGAGAGACCGCGGAACGCGATGCGGAGGGTATTGAGCATCACGTCAGCGAAGCCACGTTGGAGGCTTTCCAACAAGCACTTCAGCAATCAAGAAGCGACTTGTAACTACGCAACCGGTATGTCGCGACTTTAAAGCAATCACTCCAACCGACAAAAACTGACCGACGGTCGCGCAAAAATATCGCGAAAAATGACGTGGAACTAATTCGTTCCAAAAAGAACAATAGGGCGACAACGTGGGCGAATCCTTCCGTGAGGATGGGTTACAACCGCTCATGGGTCGATCAGCACCTCAAACTTTGACCTCGCGATGGCACGAATTGCCGCACGCGGGTTTATCGCGTTGCCATTACCGGCCAGTCAGCAGACCCTCGCGATCATGACCGATCAGAAACTCGAAACTGACTCCCTGTCACAAGACAGTTTGGTCTACGGTAGTATCGGGCTGATTGGTGCAGTCCTCTGGGTGATGGCAACCTACTTTCCGGCGCAGGTGCCGACGATCTTTCCTTATGAATTCTCCTGGCCGATCTACCTTGCGGTCACGCTCGCGGGGCTGTGGTTCGCCCGAGGTCTAGGGCGTGTGGCGAAGGCGGACTGCCCAAGCCGCTGGAGGCAGGCAGCCTTTTGGGCTGGGCTTTTGCTTTTGTGGGGCGTCACGCAGACGGGGTTTGAATATCTGGCCCAGCGAATGTTCTTCACCAACCGCTTGCAGCACGTGGCGATGCACCATGTTGGCCCGGTCCTGCTAGCGCTCAGCACTGGGGGACCTGTACTTCTGGCAGGCGGGCCGGGATGGCTGCGCCGGCTTTGTTACAGTCGACCTGTCTTGCTGACCTATCGAGTGATCCAGCAGCCCGTGATCGCGGTGATCCTCTTTGTCGGGCTGTTCTGGTTCTGGCTCGTCCCGCCGGTACATTTCGCCGCCATGCTCGACCCGGTGCTGTATCAGGTGATGAACTGGTCGATGGTGATTGACGGCATCCTGTTCTGGGCGCTGGTGCTGGACACCCGGCCCGTTCCCCCCGCCCGGCTGCGATTCGGCTGGCGCGCAGCGCTGGCTGTGGGCGTAATGTTCCCACAGATCGTTCTGGGGGCGCTCATAACCTTCGCCACGGTGGATCTGTTTCCCTATTACGCCTTCTGCGGGCGCTATTTCCAGTCAATTTCGGCGATGACGGATCAGCAGATCGGCGGCATCGTCATCTGGATCCCCCCCGCGATGATGAGTGTTCTGGGACTTTTGGTAGTGGTGGCCAACATGCGCGCCGCCGAGGCCGATCTATGATCTTCAGGCACCCATTATGCGGCGAATGTCGGCTGTGGCCCCGGCGGTGTTGGTCTCTAGCGTATCGAAACTCGGCCACATTACGCGTGCTTCACCCTGCGCATCGAAAACATAGACCGACTTGCCGTGCGAGACGTCATAGGTCATGTCGTCCGCTTCATGCGGTGCAATCTTGTAGGTGACTTTGATGCGCCGTGCGAGACGGGCCAGCTGATTGGGCGTACCGATCAGCCCGTCAGCCCGCGGCGTGAAGGCGCCAACATATTCTGCCATTATCTCGGGTGTGTCGCGATCGGGGTCCACTGTGACGAAGAGGATCGACAATTTTGCGGCGCGCTCACCAAGCTGCTCTAGAACGGCAGACAGGTTTGAGAGCGTCATCGGACAGATATCGGGGCAGAACGTGAAGCCGAAAAAGAGTGCCACGACCTGACCCTTATAATCGTCTTGGGTCACGCGCGCGCCATCCTGCGCACGGATCATCGTGAAGGACAGATCGGGCAAAAGCCCGGTCACATCCTTGCCATACCATACTTCGTCATCACAGGCGGCGAGGGGCAGGACAAGGCCCGCGCACCCTATGCGCCCGAGCATCACACGGCGGCTCATTATCACATCAGAACGGCCCATAAATCACCAACATCGCCACACCGAAGGCCGCTGCCAGAAAGAAACCGGCAACACCCAGCAAAAGCCAGAGCACCATGCGATTGCTCGATTTGGTTCTACGCCTGAGATCGCTGGCCGTCAGGTTCGTCGTCCCAGTAACTTGCGTCTCGTCATTCATGACATTTTCCTATGGCAATCACGTGTGTATCGCAACGTGTCGAGCCCCAACGAGGACGCGACAAAGCGCCTCGAGAACCGGCGAGGTGGCAACGGTCACAGCGCATATACAATCGTTACGACCGTGATCATGACGATCGAGAACATCGCCAACGCACCGAAGGCGAGCGTCCGACCCATGTCGCGGTTCGGTTTCGTCACCTTCAGGCGCAACTCACTAGCAGTTTCCGGAAACTCAAGCGCTGCAGCATTAGAGCCACGCATCAGGTCGTATCTGGCATTCCAGCGGCGTACTTCGGCTGCGTTCCAGCCATTCATAACCAGAATGATCGCCACGATCATGACCATCGAGGACGGAACCCAGATCGTGTAGCCACCGATGGTCTCGTCAGCTAATGCACTGAATCCAGTTTTGTTCCTTGTAATTTGGTAGGACGCATAGAGGTTCACCTCCTTGAGGGTTGTCAGAGATCCCAGAAAAATATTCGAAACAATCACCACAAAACCGGAGATCAGCCTCGCCCCGCGTCGCGCGCCTTCGGGCGGGTCCCGGAGATCGAACAGCATGCCGAAATACCAAACCCCTGACAGGACCATCGACAGATGCGCGAGCAACTCGATCGCAGCAGCACGCTGTGCAAGTTCGTAAAGTACTGGTATTTGCCAGACGAAGAGCGCCACAACGAGCAAGGCAGTGGCGATTGCCGGATGCGCCATTAATCGCACGGCTCCATTTCTCCCGAGCCCAACGAGGTATCGACGCCACCGTCTTTTCAGACCGACTTGAAGTATTCGCCACGGCTGCGAGACCGCGATGAGAAGTGGCCCCGCGAGGCGCAGAAGAAGATGCTCCACCTGATGCACCGAGAAGAAGCCGTGGCCTAACGGGGCTAAGGGGGCATTCGTGGCAACGAGGATGCAGACGAGGCCGCCGAAGAATAACGCCGACCGCCAGACAGCGATCCTACCGAGAATGCGAGAAGATCGCTTGAGGCCGCGAATATAAAGCCATGTGGCCAAACCGATTGAAAAGAGCGTCACTGGCGAAATCGCATAACCAAACGGGTTGTAGTTGATGAGAAAATTGATCATTGGCTCCTGTTTTTCATGGTTTCGACCTGTCGGTGGATGCCGGTGACAATCGGGATATCCCGACGGCACCGCCGCGGGCCAGGGACAGATCCGTGGTCATCATGAGGTATTCACCCTGCATCCACTTCGGAAAGAGGTTTTCGTAGAACCCTGAGAGGGGGTGCCCGGACTGACCGGCAGGCGCGATGAAGTAGGAACCGCTCTCTTCCGAAAGCGACATGACCGCCTGAAAATTGGTGCCCGCACTGGTGGCGAACGGGCGGTCGTCATCCGATGCGAACACTGTCGACATCAGAGTAAAGGGATCGCCTGACATTGGTGCTTCGAGAGACAGCAAGTCGCTTGCCGTCTCGCCCGCTCTGATCGGCGACCACTGCATGTTCAAAATGTGCGCCTCGCCCCAGGACCAGGCGGAGGGATCGGGTCCGTAACGGTCGACCAGCCAACCGAGGGCATCATCCAGAGCCGTTCGAACCTGATCCTGGCAGGTCTCAATGCGAGCGGATGGGCGGATGTCGCACCAGATTGCGCTCCCTCCGCGATCGGAAAGGATCGCGTAAAGGAAATCAGGGATTGGTCTGGTCCAGACCTCCGTCGCCGCTGGAAATTCATCCTGAAGAATGCGTTTCTGCAATGCCCGCACCCATGCCCAGAACACGAGCGGCTCCGGTGAAAAGCGATCCATGTCGCCATTCCATTGGGCAAGCATGTCCAATATCTCGCCGCGAAGTCTGTTAGCGCGAGTCACTTCGATGGAGCTTGTGGAACTCACGAACCAAAGTTCCTGCGCCATCAGTGGGAGAAGCGCGCGCGCGGCTGGGCTGACAGTGTCGCGTTGCACCGCAATCGCGCTCTCTACAGAGAATATCGGCTGTCGATCATCAAGAGCCGCTAGACGAGCGTCTCGAAACGATACAGGCCGCTCGACCTCGTTTTCGGGCCAGCGGGCCAGAGTTTCACGGTCGATCGCCACAACCTCCATTCTGGCAGATAACATTTCGGAAGCTCCACTAACGGCATCGTTCGCATCGGTGGACCTAGCGAGATGGTCAAGCATCATCAGAAAATCGCTGGCCTTCGCGCCTGTGGGAGTTTCTGGCTCTTTGACTATATTCGGCGGAGTGGATCGGAACGCCCATGCGACGCGCTCGTTGCGGCCGACAATGACAAACGGTATACCCGGCAAAGTGGTACCTATAGCAGCCCCTGTCGGAAATTGAAGATCGGCCAAATACCATTCCGAGGGCAACGACAGAGGACCCCTGATATCGGCAGCGAGAATTGGAATGCCAGTAGCAGTTCGGCTGCCGGGGAGCGCCCAAGCATTGAGGCTGACTTCGGGAAGAGTTGCAAATAATTCAGGTGTCTTGGGCCGATCCGCGGAAATCAATACATCTGGTAATTCCAACACTCCTTGCCGGCCGCTCTTGGATTGCAGATTGCTTAGAAATGACTGGGCGATCCTGAGACTGTCTTCAGGTCGCCAAACAGAGATCGCTCTCTCGCCTGCAATCAACAGTTCGGGTGAACCTTTGCCGCGACCGCCGTCGGAAACGAGTCCAATCCAGGCGTTGATACCTGCGGCATAAGCTTCCAGCGCGTCAGAGACGGAAGGTTCAAGATCGATCGCACGGTCCGGAAGCGGTAGGTTCCCAGCCGCACGTCGCGCCCTCAGGAGCTGACCAAGCCTGTCTTGGGCATGAACAAAGCCGATGGCAAAATAAATGTCGGCAAACGACGCCGCAGAGACGTGCGGTATAGCCGAAGAATCCCTCAGTATTTCAACAGGTCCTTCGATGCCTGCGACATCAAAGTCTTCGTCGTAGTCAGGAACTGACGCGCTCAGCAGAAAGTAGGCACCGCCGGCGACGATCAATCCTGCCACGACAGCTGCGAGGGAAGTGCGCAGCAATATATTGAACAGACGTTTCAATTCATTGCCAATTCAAAAGCGGTTTCATGCAAGAATGCGTAGGAAGATGACCGAAGCGAAAAAGGCAAGAAGGCCGAAGGCAATGCCGAAACCCGTCGCGTATTGAAGCATATCGAGGCGGTTTCCTTTCCGCCGCCGGGCGAGAAGAGCACCCCAGATCGCTCCGCCCACGACGCCCGCGATCACCAACATCAGATTTCCTCCGTTTTTAAGTTTCTTGCGTTGCGGTCCAGTCCCGCTGTCCCGGCAGTCTTGATCAAAATCCAGTTCCCTATGATGAGCACCAGTAGGGTCCAGTCGCCAAGGCGTGCGTAGAGTGTGGGAGCACGCGCGCCTGGCAGGCTGGCATCGATGATCCCTCTTTCCCCGGTATCGAGCCGCGCGACGACATCACCGTTGGCGTCGACTATCGCGGATATTCCGGTGTTGGCCGCACGAACGACAGGAAGACCTTCTTCGACGGCGCGCATGCGGGCGGAGGCGAGATGCTGCTCGGGGCCAATGCTTGTCCCGAACCAGGCATCGTTGGTCGCATTGAATATCCAGTCGGGCCGCAACAGGTCGTCGACGACATGGCCCGGAAAGATGATCTCGTAACAGATTGCCACGGCGACCAGCGGAGCGCCCGGGAGAGCGAGTGTGCGCGGCCCGGACCCGGGCGTGAAGTCGCCCAGTCCCTCGGTCAACCGCTCGAATGGCAGCCAGTCTCGGAGGGGGGTATACTCCCCGAACGGGACGAGATGATGCTTTGCATATCCCGTCAGAATCTCCCCGCTGCTGTCATACACCTGGGCTGTGTTGAAGTAGCTGGCACCGTCATCGCTCTCCACGCGATCGGGTGCCCCGGTGAGAAGGAGCGCACCCTTCGGCAGGGTCGCCGCGATCCGAGCGCGAGCTGCTGCGTCCTCGTCGAGAAAGCCGGGAAAAGCCGTTTCCGGCCAGAGAAAGACAGTCGCATTACCGGGTTGCGACGAGAGTTCAAGATAACGCTCAAAGGTCACTTTCCGGTTTCCGGGCGCCCATTTTTTCCGTTGCGACACATTGCCCTGTACGACGCGCAAATCAATGCCGGTCGGTGTAGGCGCGGCCATTCCGAGGCGGAGCGCGCCGGCACCCCAGATCACAAGAAAAATCACCCCGCTCAGGACAGCGGCTCGCCACCGTGTATGGGTCGAAAATGCCGCCCCCGGCAAAGCGCCAACAAAGACGGTGAAAAGACTCAATCCATAGCTCCCGATCCACGCAGCGGGCTGGCGTAGCGGGGCATAGTCGACGAGGGCGTAGCCGGCGAGGTTCCACGGAAATCCCGTCAGAACATGACCCCGCAGCCACTCCGCTGCCGTCCAGCATGTCGCGAACAGCAGGCACGCCGCAATGCCCCCGAGCGGCCTCCGCCGCGCGATGACGGCAAAAAGGGCCGCTGCCACGGCCGGGAAGATGGCAAGGACCGCTGACAACCCCGCGACGGCTGGGATTGCCAGCGCGCCGAAACGTTCGGCATCAACATAGAAGCTCTCCGCGATCCAGGAGATCCCGAACCCGAATTGACCTACGCCGAATACCCAGCCGAAGAGAAGAGCGCGCTTGGGCGAAACAGTTCGGAGGATCAGAAAAAGCGCGGAGAACGCCACAGGAACCGCGATCAACATCGAAAAAGGCGGGAAGGTCAAAACCGACGATCCGCCAGCCGCGAACGCAAGGCTCATCTGCAGGAGCAGAGCACGGCCCTGGCTTGCGAGCTGTGCCAAACCCGGATTCATGGACCGGTCTGACGTTGTACGGCCAACCACGGCGCGACGAGCAGCAGCCCCACGCCGCTGACCACAAAAACGTCGGCCATGTTGAAGGCAGGCCAGTGCGCCGACCCGATGTAAAGATCAAGAAAGTCCGTCACTGCGCGATAGCGCAGGCGGTCCAGGACGTTGCCGAGTGCACCGCCGATGATCGCACCGTAGGCAAGGGCCTCGACCCGACTGCTGGTACAGACCAGCATGACCGCCAGCCAGACGCAGATGCCAAATGCCAGTACGACAAGGCTCCACCACGGCGCACCGCCGAGAAGCCCGAAGGTCACCCCGTCATTGCGCAGGTAGATGAGATTGAAACCGGGAAAGACCGGCACCCCGGAACTCAGGTCAGTTGCATTGAAGACAACGATTGCTTTCGTTACCTGATCGACCAGAAAGGCAGACAGAGCTGCAAGCAAACCGATTAAGACGGACGTTCTCATAAGCTCATCCCAGCCAGACGTCGAGGAACAACATGATCACGAGGCCCACCGCAAAGCCAAGAGCGCCCTATTCTGATAGTCGGAACGGTGGGTTTCCGGAATGATCTCGTGGCTGATGACGTAGAGCATCGCACCCGTCGCGAAGGCGAGACCCCAAGGGAGGAGCGACTGCGAAAGACTGATGATGCCCGCGCCGAGGAGTCCGCCGACGGGCTCAACGAGGCCGGTCAGGGCGGCGATGTCCCATGCGCCAAACCTGGAATAGCCTTCGCCAAGCAGCGAGACCGCGACCGCCAGACCCTCGGGGGCGTTTTGCAGTCCTATGCCGATCGCAAGCGGCAAGCCGCCCGAGAATCCGTCAGCTCCGAACCCGAAACCAACCGCAAGCTCTTCGGGGAAATTGTGGATCGTGATCGCGATGATGAAGAGCCAGACGCGGCGCAGCGATGCGGCGTCAGGGCCCTCCCGCTCCATCTTGAAAAGCTTGTGCGGTAGCTTTTCGTTCATCAGAGCAACCGCGCCCATGCCGAGCAGGATCGCAAAGCAGACGATGGCTGCGGGGCCGGCAGCGTTCTCGAACTGCCCTTCGGCCGTCTCGAGGGCCGGGATGATCAGCGAGAAGGACGAGGCCGCGAGCATCACACCAGCCGCGAAGCCGAGCAGGAGATCGCGTGTGAACCGGGACGGGATGAGCCCAAAGAGCACCGGTACCGCCCCGACCGCAGTAAGCGATCCGGCGGCCAGATTTCCAAGAAAGCCAAGGGCTATGGGGGAGAGAGGTTTCAACTGCTAAAGTCTTGCCAAGAATTCTGTCAGGAGCCGGTGTAGCTGGTGTAGACCTCGGTCGACCCGTCTTCGCGGATCAGGAAGACATCGTAAGCCTCGCGCTCGTCCTCCGGTCCCATGCCGGGCGACCCGTAGGGCATTCCTGGAACCGCCAGGCCCACCGCGTCTGGCCGCTCTTCCAGCAGACGCTGGATGTCGGAAGCCGGTACGTGGCCTTCGATGACGTAGCCTTCGACCAGAGCCGTATGGCAGGACACCATGCGCTGCGGCACGCCATTGTCGAGCTTGAAGCGCACGAGAGATCCTCCGAACATGTCCTCGCCCGTCGGCGTGAAGCCGTTCTCCTCGAGGTGCTTCATCCAGGACAGGCAACAGCCGCAGCCGTTGGTCTTCCGGACATTGATCGGGATAGCCTCGGCGATTGCCTGCGCCGCAGGAAGCAAGGCCAATGCGATGGTAAGGGCGGGAATATATTTTTTCATAGGTCAAAGCCTTTCGGTTGTCGTTTGTGCAAATTCACTGGAGAGCCTCTCGGCCAGAAGCGAGCGTGCCTCAGTCAGTCGCTTAAGCGCGGCCGTGTCGTCCGCTTCACGCTCGGCCGCCTCTGCCAGTCGGCCGTCTGAGAGAGGATCGGTCGGGCGGCCATTCACCAGAACCTCGTAGTGCAGATTGGGCCCGGTCGCGGTGCCGGTTGCACCGACGCGGCCAATCGTATCTCCGGCCATCACTCGTTGCCCTTGTGTGAGGCCGTCCGGTACAGCACTCAGATGCGCATAGCGCGTCAAGGTATCGGAGCCATGCGCGATCTCGACCACCCGACCATATCCTCCGCGTCGACCTATAAAGCTCACTCGGCCGGGCGCCGTCGCCTGTACCGGCGTGCCGCGCGCCGCCGCGAAGTCGACCCCTGTGTGCATCCGCACGTTGCCGTAGACTGGATGAGTTCGGCGCCCGAACACAGAACTCAACCGTGCACCTTCGACCGGTTGCGCGAACACGCGCAGGACCTCTCCGTCGACATAGATCGTCGCCCGTCCGCTGCCGTCGTCTCGCCAGACGAGTTCATAGAGCGAGCCGTCGATATCCAGTGCAGCAAAGGCAAGCTCGGGCTGGCCAATTCTCTGGGTACCGTCCCGTGCCTCGCGCCAAAGGAGGCGCATCGTCTCGCCACCAGCAAGATCGCGACGGAAATCGACGGTGCCGCCCAGCATCTGCGCCAGGTCCACCGCAAAACGGGCAGGGATATCTGCTGTGTCGAGCGCTGCGAAGATGGAACTTTCGATCACTGCCTCGCCCGCGAAAGTCACTATCTCGGGGTCAGGCTCCAACACGCGAGCGGCAAGCTGCTCGCCGAATACCGCCTCTATCCGGACACCGTCTTCGACGGCGAGTTCTACGCGGTGCGGATTGCCGTCCCGCGTAGAAACCAGAGTGACCGAGTGACCTGGACGCAGACGGCGCAAATCGTATTCCGCGCCAATCGCCAAGGCTATTTCGGCGCGATCCGAAGCACCCAGCCCCGCATCGGAAAGGACCGCATCGAGCGTCTCGCCGGACGCAATCTCGCGCGACCAGGTCATCAGCGGGGGCTCGACAGATGGCAAGGAGGTGTCCGCGAAGGAGACGGGCAGGAGGGGCACGGGTCTGGACTCGAACGTGCCATCCGGCTGGGCTAATGCAGGACGGACTGAACTGGTTTCGGCAATCCGAGGCGGCGCGAGCGGCTTAGGACTCCATAAGGACGCTTCAGCAATCGCAGGTGGCACCGGTTCCTTGGATATAATGCCAGAGACAGCGAGAGCCGTCACCGAAGCCCCCACCACAACAACCAGCGTCGCTCCTACGTTTCTTATCTTCATGTTGTCTCTTCAACTTCTTCTTGCAATGCGCGGCGGATCTTGGGCACCGCGAACTCCCGCGGCTCGTGATAGTCGATCATGGTGACGAACTGCCCTTCTGCATCGAACAGAAAGACGCTCGCAGTATGGTTCATGGTGTACCCTCCGCCCTCGGTTTGCGCCTTCTTATAAGTCGCGCGGAAGCCGTCTGCTGCGCGTGCAATCTGCTCTTCCTGGCCTGTCCAGCCACGGATTGAAGGATGGAAATAGCCAACATACTCGGCCATCGCCTCGACCGTGTCCCGCTCCGGGTCGACCGTGATGAAGATCACGTTCAGCCGCCCCGCGTCCTCTCCCATCTCGTCCAGCCAGCTGGAGATATCCGATAGGGTGGTCGGGCAGACGTCCGGGCAGTAGGTGAACCCGAAGAACACCATGGTCGGGCGGCCGATCAGGGTGTCCGGGCCTACTTCATTGCCTTCATGATCGGTCAGGCGGAAATCCATCGCCGATAGGGGTAGGGGCCGTTGGCCAACTGGTTGCGGGGCACCGGGCCCGTCCACGCGCCACCAGCCGACACCAAGCATCAGACCGAGACCGCCGACACCGGCTGCACCGTATTGAAGCAAATGCCGACGCTGCATCAGCCCTCCGGCCCGCGCGCGGCGATGCCCAGGATCGGGACCTCGACAGTCACTTCTCCACCGTCCGAGAAGGTCAGCGTCAGCGGGAAGGTCTCGCCTTCGATCATCGGCTCTTGCAGCTTCATAAGCATCGCATGCAGCCCACCTGGCTCCAATGCCACGCTTTCGCCTGGGGCAATCGTGATTTCACCTGCAGGTGACATTGAACTCACGCCCTCGGCGTTGGTTTTCGATTCATGGATTTCGGGCATCATGGCCAGAGGTGTCGCAAGTCCGGTCAGTGTCACCGCTTCGTCACCCGTGTTTCGCACGGTCATGTAGGCCGCGCCTGGCCTGTTGACGCCGATCGAGGCGCGAGACCACGCGTTCTCGACAATCACATCTTCCGAGTCGGCAAATGCCGGGACCGACAGGCCCACAAGCATTAAAAGAACAGCCAATCCCTTGGTGTATGGTCGCTTTTTCATGACAATTTCTCCTGTATTAGACCTCCCATCAACTTTGGCTGGCCGCAACTTCCGCCGCCACCAATCCCCGTAGTTCGGCCTCACCGAACGGGTCTAGCGGCTTGCCGTTCACAAAGAAGGTGGGTGTTTGTCGCACGCCTACGGTTTCGACATCAGCACGGTCCTGGTTCAGCACCGCCACAACACCGGGGGCCAGCATCTGTGTCCGGGCAGCTTCGACATCCAGACCTCCGCTTGCGGCAATCTCAAGGATCAATCCGGGTGCCGGGGTCCCGTGAGACGCCCATCTGGGCTGCTCTCGCAAGACGGCTTCGAGCACGGGTTCGAACACGTCCTGCATCCGCGCAGCTTCGAGAACACGGATCGCCTCAGTCGAGGCGTCTCCATGGAATGCTGTGTAACGGATCACGACACGGACCGCATCGCCGTGCTCAGCCATGATATCCTTGACCACGGGATAGAACGCGCGGCAGGCCTCGCAAGCCGGATCGAAGAATTCGACGATCGTGACCGGCGCCGTCTCGGTTCCGAGGATCGGGGAATAGGACCGGGTCAGCACGTTGTTCACCTCCGGCGCGACGGGTGCTGCCTTGGCCACGGGTTCAGAGCGGCTGGCATACCAGGTCGCGCCGCCAAAACCTGCGGCACCGACGGCGAGAACGGACAGGATAAGGCCGCGTCGATTCATTCTTGTGTTTCCTTCAGTGAAATGGCCGACAGCAGACCGATCATCGCGAAGGCGACGAGCGCCATCAGCGGGATCGGAATGCCGAAAACCAATTGATTTTCGTCGGTACAGGACGGGCCGGTCGCCGTGCAGGGCTGTATGCGTTCGGGGATCAGGCCGACATAAAGACCCAGCTGCCAAAGCGCTATGGCGGCCCCACCAAGTGCCAGCGCAAGTCCGTAGAGACCCACTCGCCTGTCCTGCCACCAAAGTCCGAGGCCAAGAATGATAGCCAAGGGGAACATGAAGGCGCGCTGAAACCAGCAGAGCACGCAAGGCGTCTGCCCCAGGATTTCGCCGATGAAAATCACGGAAAGAGACGCCGTGAGCGCGATGAACCAGGCCAGCCCGAGGGCGGTCTCTCCGGAAAGTCGGGTCATGACGATCAGATCCTCTCTCTCAGATCGGCGAGGATCTCTTCGGCGGGTGTGCCGTAGGACCAGGATTCCGCGAAGCCTGCCTCGGGGTCAAAAAGAAAGAGGTGCGACGTGTGGCCCATCGTATAACCGCCCGGAGCGGTGGCCTCCTCGATCCGCTGGTAGAATATCGGGAAGGTCTCGGATGTCTCGGCGATCTGTTCCGGGGTGCCGGTAAGCCCGGTAATCCCCACATCGAACAGCGGCACATACTGGGCAAGTGCTGTCGGCGTGTCCCGTTCGGGATCGATCGTAATAAAGATTGGCCGCACCTTTGCCGCCTCGTCTCCCAATCCCTCCATTACGGCCGCGACTTCGGACAGCGTTGTCGGGCAAACGTCGGGGCAGTTGGTGAAGCCGAAGAAGACCAGCATCCAGAGCCCCGCGAAATCTTCCTCCGTTTGGACCATGCCGCGATGATTGGTGAGTTCGAAATCAGCGAAAAACGGTGGTTCATCCTCGGCTCGTGCTCGGTCAGACCGGTAGTCGGACCATAGCAAAAGCCAGATGAAAACGAACGCCGCCACGCCCGCAAACACCCACAATATCTTTTGAAGACCTGAAAGCCTCACGCCATAACGCCCGATGTTGATTCTATATTTTGTGCATCTTTACATCCTCTAGCTACTGTAGGTTCAAGCGCAATTTTCATTGATCGGCCAACAATCACCGACCTGTGAAATCCAGGTGAAGCTTGTGACGCGCGTTGCTTAAAGCTACACCCACTGTAGGCAATATGGAGAGCCTGAAATGCTGACGATTGGAACGCTGGCGAAGAAGACCGGAACTAAAGTGCAGACCATCCGATATTACGAGCAGATCGGGCTTATGCCGGAGCCCGGAAGGACCAAGGGCGGCCAGCGCCGCTATGGCGACGCCGAACTCGACCGTCTGTCATTCGTCCGGCACGCACGGCAATTAGGGTTCTCGCTGGACGCAATCCGTGAGCTCCTCGATCTCAGCGATCATCCGGGAAAATCCTGCGCGGAGGCGGATGCGATCGCCCGTCGGCAACTCAAACAGGTCGAGCAACGATTAGCACGGCTCGAGGCGCTGCGGACGGAATTAATGCGGATGGTGCATGAGTGCAGCGGCGGGCAAACTTCTGATTGCCGCGTGCTCGAGGTGCTGCGAGACCATACCGAATGCCTGACCAACCATGAAGAGATCGGCGGCTGAGATGCCCGCTGCACTTGCCTATCCGCTCGCGGCGCTCGCCGAGATCGCCGGCTGCTTCGCCATCTGGGCGTGGTGGCGTCTGGGGGCCTCGACACTTTGGCTAGTGCCTGGGGTCGTATCATTGGTCGCCTTCGGCTGGCTACTGGCGCAGGTCGAAGCGGTTGCCGCCGGCCGTGCCTTTGCGGCCTATGGCGGGATCTATATCGCCGCGTCCGCCCTTTGGATGTGGCTGGCTGAAGGGCACCGGCCGGACAGGTGGGATCTGCTCGGCGCCACCGTATGTCTATTGGGTGCTGCGATCATCCTCGCGGCACCCCGCGGGGCGTAAAATTGGCATTGCTCCTACAGCAGCTTTAGCTTTTACAAGGGTACCTCCAACTGAAGAGAGGGCAAAGGTGGACGACCACCGTGCCACCCGCAGCGGGCCTACCTCACCGCTACCGTGGTCGACTTTCTCACCGCCGTTCTCAGATATGTATCTTGCCTCGGGCACCATTGATGACCTGACCAGCCTGAAGCATATCGTTGATCTGCTGCGTGCCGAGACTCTCGGCACGGCTTGATCGGCTGGCGACAACCGACGCTGTCACTTAGCGATCTTGCCGACCACTGCAACCGCCATACGCATCATCAGTGTTGCAATAGTATATTTTCGTATGTATGCTGGGTGAAGATTGTCAAGGGTCCTTGCCATGCGTTTCGAATTCAAAAACCTCCCTCTGGCGGCCTTTTTAGCTCTCGCCTTGACCGGCCCAACAGTTCCGACGCAAGCCCGCGCCCAAACCTATCAGATCGATTGCGCCATCCTGCTGTGTTTGTCTGGTGGGTGGCCAGCTTCCGTGCCGTGCGCACGCGCTCGGGCCGAGTTCATCCGGCGCATCACACCTTGGCCGGTGGAGCCGCCGCTGCAGATTTGGCGCTGCCCGATGGGTGCGTCTTACGATGGGCCCGCCAGGTCGCGCCCCACGGACCGGATCTTCGATGCCCTATATGGTGGTTCAGGGACACCATCAAACTCTTCAGCCCCGCTCCTTGATCAGGCCGCCACAGCAAGCGGCACGCTCGGGTTCAGAGGCTCCAACGCGGCCTGGGACAACCTCGTAAGGGCTGATTACGCCCTCCAGCTCGTAGAAGACCGCGCCGACATCGATATCAGCGGGCCGGAATTCAACTTCGTGCGTTCCATCCGCGTCTTTGACGTTCGTTATGCCCGCCAGCACGAATCCGGGCGCGATGGAGATTGCAATCGAAGTGCTGTCGTCGTGCTTGGCACCTACGGCACACAGGGCGACTTTTCTTGGAGGGCGTCATCACCCGCAGCGCTTCCTGCTGCGCATGCCGGTCTCGAGCGATGGGGCGAGCACTGCCCGAGCATTTATCACAGATCCGTCTTTGTGGAGTGGCGTGACTATAGCGGGAATTACGGCTTCGAGCAGGTCAATTACTGACTGTTGAGGCGCCGCGACGTCGCGCAGAGCCTTGTACGAAATCAAACCTGCAACGCAGGCACACGCACACAATCAAGGGCCATAAAGGCCATATTCTACCATGTCAGTCGTTGCGACAGGGCAGCTGCGTGAGAGACGCGAAGTCGATTTCAGCTTTATCGGCATCGCAGAGATCCGGGTAAATCTTTGAGACGCGCTGTGGGCCATTCATGTCCCACCGGATTGCCAGAGCACCTGTGTTCCATCGATAAACCCAGCCAACAATGGTTTCTTCATCGGCTGCAATCATATTGGCAATGGCGACACCTTCGACCTTATCTTCATTCACTGTTAACTAATTTCCTGCAATTGGGCTTTTCCGACCGCAGCTTCGACTTCCGAAGCGTTGCTGCAGCGGCATGCCTGTTTTGGTTAAATTGGTTAGTTGTTCTTCCTTGCGGTACCAATACTCACACTGGGAGAAGTCAGCTCCCGTGTTCTCAATTGATGAAATTGCTCAAATCCGGTGGTCGGGCTCCGTGGCGGCTTCGACGATCGCCAAAACCTCGAAGGGGTCAAAGCCGATGGCGCGCGCAAGGACGACCAGCTCGACGACGTCGACCCGGCGCTGGCCGCTCTCAATGCGCGCCACGAGGGATTGATGGCACTTGAGCTTGATCGCCAAGTCCTCCTGACCAAGGCCCGCGTTGATGCGGGCGTCGACCAATGCTTGGCAGAGTGCCACCTGTCCCGTGCTTCTGATTGTCTTTGCCACGCGTCACATACCTTTTGTGACGTCGCTAGCGGATGAAATCTGTTATCTAAAAAGTAGATATTTGAGGGTGTTATCGGCGTCTGGTTTCCATGGGTTGCAAGTCTGATGCTCCCGAGGCTGCCCATCAATCCCCTACCAATTGCAGAAACCGGCCATACTCCTCGCTGACTTCGCGCGCTTCTTCGAAAGCGCGGGCGCGTTCGCCGTCGAGGCAACGGAAGTAGCTCTGGATATCCTGGATGTAATCTTCGAAGTCGCCACGGATGATATCTGCAAATTCCCGCGCTGCCTGCGAATCGCTTGGCACGAAAGGACGGGCCGGGGCGAAGCAGGATTGCGCCAAAACCGGTCCGGCGACGCAGATCAGAAGGACTATAGCTTGCAATGGGAGCAGGCGTGTCAACCTTGGGTTTCTCAAACCTGTTATCTCCTTGATCGCGGACACTGGCCGTGACTAGTGTCTGCGTGACCAAACTACAGCTAAAGCACGATATTACATCTTGCGGTTGATAGTATACTATCGTAACTCTGGGCTTCAAGTGGGAATGCCTGGGGTCGCGCCATTGGAGAAAGCGTGAGCCGGGCCATGAACTGGGACATCGAAGCACCAAATGTGGTTACGGAAGCCAGGTTCCGCGAGCTCGTGGAAAGCGGCTATAGCGCAGAAATCCTGTGCCAGGAGTCAGCACATAAGAAAGGCCCCAGCTATTACGGGGTCTGGATCATGCGCGTTGTCTCTGATGATGGCGTGGAAAAGCTCCTCGTCACCGCCCGCACGCGGACGACCTACAACGATATCAAGATCCGCGAGTTCAAGACGATCTCCGGCGTTGTGTCTTTCTTCATTGGCCTTGGCTTTGCGCATGTCGACCTGCCACTTGAAGCGGGGACAAGCCGGAGCCACAAGCTCGCCCCATCAGACAAGGGCGCTGGCAACTAACCTTGTCTGTCTCTGGCTACTCGCCGCGCCAGCCTCAGCGCAAATGGTCCTGGTCATGGAGAGCGACGGCTCTCTGACGCCTTCCCAATCCCAAAATAGCTTCGCGCGCAATTACAATGACGGCATTGGTCAGGGATCGGCAGCCGATGAACTTGCGATTTTCGGCAGCGCTGAAACTGTGCCAGAGCGTGAAGCGATGCGCTTTGCAGCCCTTGTCGGTCCGGCACCCCTGCCCCGCGCCGATGTCCTAAACGCCATAGAGACCACTGCCCTGCGCTATGCCGGCCATCCCGGCCTGCGTCGCGCGGGGCTTTCCGGGACGGATTGGCTGGCTCTCTATCGCGCCAATATCGAAGTGGAGAGCGCCTACCGACAGGATGCGATTTCAAGTGCAGGTGCCATTGGCCTTGGTCAATTGATGCCAGCGACGGCGCGTGATCTGGGCGTCGACCCGCGTGATCCGCTGCTGAACCTCGACGGTTCCGCGCGCTACCTCGCGATGATGCTGGAGCGCTTCGGCGATCCGCATCTGGCGCTGGCGGCCTACAACGCGGGGCCGGACGCCGTGCGCCAACACGGTGGCATTCCCCCTTACCGAGAAACCCAGAACCACGTGGCCCGCGTCATGGCCGTCATGGCCCGATTGGAAGGATCAAATTCATGAAACAGATTTCAAACCTCTTTGTCGCCTCGCTGGCGCTATTCCTGCTGATTGCCGAACCCGCCCTCGCTCAGAGCATTGATCTCTCCCCGATCCAGAGCCTGTTACAGGGCATCGTCGATGCGCTGACCGGCCCACTTGGCGTTGTCATCGCGACGCTGGCCGTTCTCGGGGTCTTTCTCAGCTGGTTCTTCAACATCATCGATCTGCGCCAGGCGCTCTGGGTCCTCGTGGGCATCGCTGGTGTCGCGGCTGCCCCCACCATCGTTGCCGCGGTCTTTGCCGGTGGCTGAGCGCGCGCCTCTCTTTCTCGGCCTCGTGCGCCCGCCGAAGCTTCTGGGCCTGCCCATCATGTATGCGATGGTCTGGCTCTTCGGATCGGTGCTCTTGTTCGTCTGGGTCCAGCACATCGCGGTGCTGGGTGTCGCCGCCCTGCTCTATCCGGTGCTATGGAAGGCCGCGGATTGGGACCCGCGTTTCATCGACGTGATGATGACGGCCCTGCAGGAGACACCGCCCACGCGCAACAGGTCCATCCATGGCGGGGACAGCTATGCCCCGTGATGACGCCCGTGATGCTGCGCTCGATGCCCGCACAATGACGCCAGACTGGTATACGCGCGAGACCCGCCTCGCGCATATGCTGCCCTATGTGAGCCTCGTCGACGACCAGACCGTGCGGACCCGGGTGAACGAACTCTTCCGCTGCATCCGGCTCGAGGGGATCAACAGCTACACGACGGACGATGCCTATCTCGACAAGGTGACGGCGCTTTTTGCCCGCATCGTCGCGCAACTTGGGCCGGAATTCAGCTATTACGTCCACAAGGTCTCCAAGGCCATCAAACCTGATCTCGACCCCATCCGTGAGGACAGCTTCGCGGGCGAGGTGGACCGGCGCTGGCGCGCGAAACTCGAGACCAGCGGGCTCCGCGACAAAACACTGACGCTCACCGTCATTCACCGCCCGCCTCAGAAAAGCCTCCTGCCGTTCCTGAGCCGCAGCGCGCCGGACCGACTGAAGGAGGAGACCCGCAAACGCCTGCAGCGCTTGGGCGAGGCCGTGAACGTCTTTCTGTCTGGCCTCGCCGAGCTGAAGCCGCGCTTGCTGTCGGCCGCATCGGGGGAATTGGTGGGGTTTCTGGGGGCGCTCAACACCGGAACAGAGCTGCCGCTCTACCCGGCGAACACCTACGGCTTTCTATCCTTCAACGTCGCCAATACCCGCGTGACGTTTCAAGGCGACCATTTCGAGCTCTCGGAAGGCGTCGTGGGGCATCGCTACGGCAAGAGTTTCACCATCGGGGAATACTCCGAAGGCACCTCCTGCACCATGTTCGACATGCTGAACCTGCCGGTCGACATGATCGTCACCCACTCCTTCACGCCGATCAATTCGAACCTCATGGCGGGCCGCATCAAACGGCAGAAGCGGCAGATGCAGGCGAGCCAGGACGCGGCCCTCTCGCTCATGGAAGCCCTCGACATCGCCGCCGACGATCTCGAGGCCAAGCGCCAAAGCTTCGGCGAGCACCATATGGTCGTATCGCTCTTCTGCGACACGCTCGAAGAGCTGCAGACCCTCAGCGCCGAGATCGTGAACGCCGCCGCGACCGAGGGCGTGAAGATGATCGCCGAGCGGGTCGCGGCCAAGGCGCATTACTTGAGCCAGCATCCCGGCAACCAGCCCAAGCGCGTCCGCGCCAGCGCTGTGACCAATCGCAACTTCGCGGATTTCGCGGCCTTCCACCGGACGCAGCTCGGCAAACCCGCAGCACTTACCCCCTGGGGCAAGGTCATCACCTATCTACCCACCCCAGAACAGAGCGCCTACCGGTTCTCCTATCACGAACAAGGCCCGCCCGACAAAGAACCGACCAGCGGGCATACGCTGATAATGGGGCGGCCCGGGTCGGGCAAATCGGTGCTCTCGGCCTTTCTGATGACGCAAGCCCGTCGCGCAGGGGCGCGGATCTTCGTCTTCGATTACCGCCTCGGCATGGAGATGGCCGTGCGCGCCAATGGCGGGCGCTACGCGTCCCTGAACGCCGGTCAGCCCACGGGCCTCAACCCGCTATGGACCGAGACCGATGCGCGCGGCACGGCCTGGCTCTCGGACTGGCTTGCCACGCTTCTTTACCGCGCCGACAAGCCGCTGACGCCCGCGCAAACAAACCGCATTCAGGAAGTGGTGCGCCAGAACGCGCAGGCCTCCAATCCGGCCCTGCGGAACTGGCAGGATTTCGCATCGCTTTTTGTGTCCACCGATGATGGCGGCGATCTGCACCAGCGCCTGCTCGAGTGGACCGAAGACGGCCGCTATGGCTGGATCTTCGGGCAGAGCCTCGAGGACACGTTCTCGCTCAAGGGCAATGTGGTGGGCTTCGATCTGACCGGCATTCTCGACAGCGAGGCCGACAAGGAACGGATGGCCGTCCTCTCCTATCTCTTCCGCCGGGTCGAGCGCGAGATCGAGGATCGCCGCCCCACCATCATCGTGATCGACGAGGCCTGGAAGGCGCTCGACAACGCGTATTTCGCCGAGCGGCTGTCGAACTGGCTGGTGACCGCGCGCAAGCAGAACACCGTCGCGGTCATGATGACGCAATACGCAAGCCAGCTCGAGCGCACGCGGACCGGCAAGACCATCGTCGAGGCCGTCCCGACGCAGATCCTGCTGCCCAATATCCGCGCGCAGCCTGCGGACTACGCCATGCTGAACCTCACGGAGAAGGAGCTCGACGTCCTTCTCAACACCGGCAGCAACAGCCGCTTGGCACTGATCCGCGACGATCAGGGCTCGATCGTCATCGATGCCGATCTGAGCGCCCTTGGTCCCACACTCACCATCCTCGGCGGCATGGAGAAAGGCGAGGCGCTCGTCGGCGCCGATTACCGCGACCGCCAGGATTTCTGGAGACTTTCATGATCCGTATTCTTATCGCTTTGGCTGCGCTCGGCGCGCTGGCCTCCTGCACCCAGTACCGGGAGCCGCAGGCCAATTGCTTTTCCTTTCTCGCCTCGACGGCAGCGACAGCCCAGGATTGCCACTTCGCACCGCTCGGCGCGCCGGAGGGCGACGTTGAAGTCTAGCTTGCCTCATATCCTGGCGTTTTGCCTGCTGCCCGGTCTCAGCTTCGCCCAAGGCGTGCCGACCAATGACAATGGGCTGACCGCGCGTGACATCGTCGAGACCGGCGATCGCGAGGCAGACTTGGCTGTTCAGGCCGACAAGCTTGCAGTGCGCGAACTCATCGCCGAGATCGAACGGGAGCAGCTGGAAACCCTCCGACGCATTCTCGATGCCCAGACCAGCTTCGGCGGTCAGGGCTTGCCGGCTATGGTCTCGGGGCTGGAAAGCGGCAGCGGGGATCCGGCCCGGTCAGTCGAGGCGGTCTATGGCAATGCCGACATCGACCCCAATCCCGGCGGTGCGCAGATGTTCGGCGACGCCGCCGAGACCATCGAGCAGCTCATCATCCGCGTGGCTCAAGAGACCAGCGGCTTTGCCGGTGTTGGCCGCGCGGGTCTCTCCCCGGTCCAATGGCGCGCGCTGCTGCAAGCGCTCATCTGGCAGGAAAGCCGGTTTACGATTGGGGCACGGTCTCCCGTCGGTGCCTATGGTCTCACCCAGATCATGCCTGGCACGGCCAGCGATCTGGGCATTAACCCGGAATACTATGATAGCCCCTACCTGCAGGTGCATGGCGGCGCGCGCTATCTCGCGACCCAGCTCAACACATTCGATGGCAACATCATCAACGCCCTCGCGGCCTATAACGCCGGACCCGGCCGGGTTTTCGAGTATGGCGGCGTGCCACCCTTCCGCGAGACCCAGCACTACGTGTCGGTCATCCCTGAACGCTACAATCTCTATCTGAGCCGTATCGGCGGGATCGAAGCGCTTGGCACAATCGATCCGGCACTTCTCGCCAATGCCAACCTCTCGCTCACGGGTCATGGGGCGGCCTTTTATGGCAGCAACTCACCCGCCGCGATCCAACAAGCCGCCCTGCGCATCGCCGACATCGTCGAGCGGATTTCCGAAACCGAGGATGTGCAGGAGAGCGTCGCGCTCAACACCTATGCCCGGGCCGAACTCGTGCGTCTGGTGACTGCCCGCATCCGGCTTCAGGCGGCACGCACGCGCGTGCTCTCCGCCGAAGAGCTGGCCCAGGCCAGCGCCCGCATGGCCGAAGGCGCGTTCATGGATTTTACGATCAGGGAGATTGAATGATGGGACATCTGCTCTTGAGGACAGCTTTGGCCACGACACTTGGGGTTGGTCTGCATCTTGGCGCCCTATCCCCTGCCCTCGCGCAAGGCGTGCCCGTCGTCGATACCCAGAACATCGCGCAAAACATCCAGCAGCTCCGGCAGATGATCGAGGACGAGATTCTGCAAAACGAGCAGCTGACGCAGCTCCGCGAACAGCTTGCCACGCTCACGGACCAACTCGCAGAGCTGCAAAGAACCTACGAAGCACTCACCCGCCTTGCCGAGCTTCCCGAGATCATCCGCACGGAAATGGAAGACGAGTTGAACGGCCTGCTCGACCAGGAGTTCGGCGACATCCTCGCCACGATTGAGGCGATCAAGACTGGGGATTTCTCGGGCCTCTCGGGCTCCGGCGCAGGCGAGATCGAAACCCAGATGGACCGGGTGCTGGCCGATCTCGGCTTCGATGAAGACACCCTCTCGGAAATGGCCCGCAGCGGCAATGCGGGCGCGAACCGCGTGGCGACGCAGGCAACAACCGGCGCGCTCGTCTCAGCCGCCGCCCAGAACAGCTATGAAGATGCCGGCCAATCGCTCGAGCGGATCGACCGGCTTGTTGGGTTGATCGGCGATATGGAAGAGCTCAAGCAGAGCGTCGATCTCAACACGCGCGTCACGGCGGAACTCGCGATCGCGCTTGTGGCCATGTGGCAGCTGGAAGCGATCCAAACCGTGGGCGACGGCACCGGCGGCGTGATCGATGCCGCCACCATCGCCGAAGAGCAGCGCTTCATGGATTTCACCTTGCCAAACCTGCGGGCCGAGTGATCACGGAGGCATGACAGGTGGTAACTGAACAAGAAATCATCGAGGAAGAACTGGTCTACGGTGCGCTGCGCCGAGAACGGCTCTGGCAGCGCCTTGGCCTGACAGGTCTTGTCTTCGGTATCATCGGCTGTCTGAGTGCCGCGGCTGTCGCGATCCTCGATGTCGATCCGCCCCCCGTCGTTGTTCCCTATGACCCCGCCACCGGCTTTGCCCTGCCCGAAGCGTCCGTTGGGGCCACATCCGTCACCGCCAACCAGGCGATCATCGAGGCGGAAGTCTTCCGCTATGTGACCGACCGCGAAGTCTATAACCAGCTCGATAACGATCTGCGCATCCGCAGCGTCCTGCGCCGCTCGGACGGGGCCGCAGAACGCGCGCTGCGCCAGATCTGGAACAGCGCCGCCGAGAATTACCCGCCGACGGTCTATGGCCCCAATGCCCGGCTCGACGTGGAAATCCTCAGCATCAACCGGATTGGTACCAACCGCGCCACCGTGCGCCTGCGCAAGCGTCTGACCTCCATCAACGGCACCCAAACCGGGCTCTTCACCGCGACCCTTCTCTTCGAGTTCCGTCCCGAGACCCGCCGGTCCATCGATGAGGTCTGGACGAACCCCTTCGGCTTCACCGTTCTCGAATATTCCATCCGCTCCGACAGATTGGAGAACTAGTTTGATCAGTAAGTTCTTTGTTGCTGCCCTACTTGTCTTGCTGCCCGGCATCGCCTTTGCCGAAGCCATCCCGCGCGGCGGCCCTAATGACAGCCGTGTGCGGCTGGCAGCATATCAAGAAGGTCAGGTCTACCGCCTCAGCGTCTCGCTCACCCATGTCACCACGGTCGAGTTCGGAGAGGGTGAAAGCATCCGCTCGATTATCGCGGGCGACACGGAAGGGTTTGAGATTGATGGCGTGCCCGGTGGTCAGGCATTTGCAATCAAGCCCGTCGCGCGCGGCGTCCATACCAACGTGACTGTCTACACGAACAGGCGCAGCTACTATTTCAACGTCGAGGAGGTCCGCAGCCCGACCTTCTACGTGGTGCAGTTCCGCTATCCGGAGGACGATGCGCGCCCGACCCGAGCCATCGCGGCACAAGCGCCGAATTACAACTACGGTGCCAGCGCGCGGACCGAGTTCACGCCAACCCGCATCTGGGATGACGGGACGTTCACGTATTTCGCCTTTCCAAGAAACGCACCTATGCCAGCGATCTTCCGCTACGCGGGCGGCCGCGAGCGCACGGTCAACACGCAAACCCCTGAAGACGGCGTGATCCGCGTCAGCGGCGTGAACCGCCAATGGGTCCTGCGACTTGGCGAAGAGGTGGTCTGCATCGAGGCGATCCCGCCCGCGGAGGTGGCCTCATGAGCGATACCGAGAACACCGAGCTGGAAAAACGCCTCGCCGCCCTTGAGAAAGGCAGTGCCCGCGCCCCCACGGCGGCGCAGCGCCGGTCGCCCCTTCTCGCGCTGATCGTGGTCCTCGTCATCGGCGCGGGTGGTGCCCTGCTTTATCTCCTCTCACAGCCCGACGAAGAGGAAGCCTTGCCAACGGCCACCCCGGACGTCTTTCAGAACGAGGGAGATGGCTTTGGCACCATCGAGACCTTGCCCCCGCCCGAGCCCGAGGTGGTGTTCGTCGAACCGGGTCCAGTCGAGCCCAACGCGGAGCTTCTGGCGCAGATCACCGCCCTGCAGGCTCAGATCGAGGAATTGCGCAACGCCCCCGAACCGGTCGTCGAGGAAGACACCGCCGCCGCAGAGGCGATCGACGCGCTGACCGCTCAGATCGCTGCGCTGCAAGCCGCCTCGGAAGCAGCACAGCAACGATTTCAGGACGAACTGACGGCGCGGGATCGCAGCCTTGAGCAACTCCGCATGGATCTGGAGCTGGCCCAACTCGAGGCCAGCCGACCGCAACCCGCGCCAACGGGCCCCACGGAAGATGAGCTGCGAGCACGCGAGCAAGAGCGGCTGCGCCGCGAGGAAGAAGCCCGGCGCATGGCCGAGCTGGAGCGCCGCGCCGCGGAGGAACGCGCCTTTCAGGAGCGCCGCATCGCTTCGCCCACCATCGCGTTTGGCGGTGCCTCCGGGGCGAGTGAAACGGCTCTGACCGAACGCACTTTTGGCGAGGTGACGGATTTCGTGTTGAACGGCGCGCTGCCCTCGACCGTGACGCAAGCGCAAGTGATCGCCAATCCCTCCAACACCATCATTCAGGGCGCCATGATCCAAGCCGTGATGGAAACCGCCCTCGACAGTTCGCTGCCCGGCCAGACCCGTGCCGTGGTCTCCGAGGATGTCTACAGCGTCGACGGCACGCGCCTCCTGATCCCGCGCGGATCGCGTCTCATCGGGCGTTACCGCGCGGGCGTCGATATCGCACAGCGCCGCGTCACCATCGCCTGGGATCGGATCATCCTGCCCGACAACCAGACCGTGCAGATCAGCTCCTTTGGGGGCGATGAACTGGGCCGCTCCGGTGTTACCGGCTTCGTGGACACGCGCTTTGCCGAGCGTTTCGGGTCAGCCGCCCTGATCTCTCTGATTTCGGCCGCGCCGAATGCAGTCGCATCCAATGCGGAAAATGAGACGACCGCCGACGCGCTCAAGGACGTGGGCGATGATCTGGCAGATGCCACGGACAGCGTCATAGGCGATTACCTCTCCATCGGCCCCGTCATCTATGTCGACCAGGGCGCCCGCGTCACGGTCATGGTCGACCGCGATCTGGAGATATTCTGAGCCCATGTCGCTGAGCTATCTCGAAACCTCGCTCGACCGGATCGACGCCGCCGCTCGCGACGATGTCATCGAGATCTGCATCAACCCTGATGGCACCTGCTGGGGCGAATTCCAGGGCGATCACTTCATGCGCGCGCTGGACCAAAGGCTGACGGGCGTTCAGGTCAGGGACCTCGGCAACCAGATCGCCTCCTCGGCCAATACCACCATGAGCAAGGACCGCCCCATCGTCTCGGTATCGATCACCTACAAGGGTCGCCCGATCCGGGCACAGGTCATCACCCCGCCCGCCGTGCTCTCGGCCATGTCGATCAGCTTGCGGTTCTTCTCGAGCCTGCCGCTCGAGGGCATTGCGCTCGACTTTCTCTATGGCAAAGAGCGCAAGCTCGAAGACCTGCGCGTCGAAAAAAAGCGCGCCTTGCGCGCAGTGGTAGCCGCGGGTTTGATCGATGATGCGCTGGCCTTCTGCGTCGAGAACAAACTCAACATGATCGTCTCGGGTGGCACCTCCACCGGCAAGACCGTGGCCGCGCGCAAGATCCTCTCTCACGTACCGGCCGAGGAACGCATCGTCACCATCGAAGAAGCGGCCGAGCTTCTGCCGATCCAGCCAAATGCCGTGACCCTCATCGCCAATCGCGATGCGGAATTCCAGACCGCCGATGTGCTTCTCACTGCGACGCTGCGCATGCGCCCCGACCGGATCATCCTGGGCGAGGTCCGCGGCAAGGAGGCCATGACCTTTCTGGAAGCCATCAACACCGGCCATGGCGGCTCGATGACCACGCTGCATGCCGAAACCCCGCAACTGGCCGTGCAGCGGCTCGCGATCGCCGCGCTCAAAACCGAGATCCCGATGACCTATGCCGACATGATCCAGTACATCGAAAATTCCATCGATGTGATCATCCAGGCCGGTCGCCATGACGGCAAACGCGGCATCACCGAATTCTACCTCCCCGGCGCAACTGAGATTGGAATTTCCCCATGAAAACCTTTGAATATGACATCCTGTTCTTTCCGGTGAAGAAGCAAAAGGACTACGACGAGGTGCGACGTGCTTTGAATGAGCGCGGCGCGGAAGGGTGGGAGGTTATCACCGCCGAAGCCGGCGACTACGGCTACACCACTTTCTTGAAGCGTGAGACTGGTACAATGAAGGCGGCATCGGAATGACACGGGCTATTGCAGTCGCTGGCCTGCTCTTGATCTTTGGCACAACTGCTGGCGTAGCCGAGCGGAACCTGATCCCGACGCTCGACAACCACCCAAATGTTTGCCCAGACCAGCCACCTGAGCCGAAGTGGATGCAGAACATCAATGTGCGCGAATCCTATAAGCGCCTTTTGATCCAACAGATATATCGGGCTCAAAGCATGGAGCGCGTCGTAGGCTCGCAAAACTGCGACTGTCCCACACGGTATCCAACTTGGGAGGACGCCGTACGCTTCTACACCGAGCGCTATGCTTCATCTGAATACTGGGACGTTGTCGAAGCGACGTCCGAATACCGACGGCAGGCAAATGAACTGCGCCGCACCGCCATGCCAATCTGCGAAGCAGTTGGCAACTGGTAGCAATCCATGAGTGTCGTCACCTACTTCGTGGAAACGGCCGAAGGGTATCTAGATACCGCTGCCGAAACTCAGTTTGGTGCGGTCGCAGCAACGGTCGGCACGTTGCTGGTTCTGGGCACAACACTAGTTGTCATTCTGGTCTTCATCAACATGATCTACCAGTATCGCGCCATGGACGGCCGAACTGCCTTTTGGCTGGCCGTGAAGGTCGGACTTATAGGGGTCTTCGCGGCCAACTGGGTCCAGTTCAATGCGCTTGCCTCAGCAATACTGAACGGAATTGACAGCATTGCCGGGGCCCTTGTGGCTTCTGTCGGCGGCGGATCACCTGGTCCGTCCGGTACCTTTGCAGAGGAATTTGACGAACTGATTGCAGCGCTCGGGGACTATCTGAATGCTGCGGGATCTGAGCTGAACTGGATGGCGGGTGCCTTGCTTGACACACTTGGGGTTCTGCTGCTCTCGATTCTTGGCGGGTTGGCGGCGTTCATTGTTGTGGCGTCCCGGCTCATGATCGCTCTGCTAATTGGCATTGCGCCAGTGATGATCTTCTTGACCCTGTTCGAGGTCACCAAGGATTATTTCGCGCGCTGGTTATCCGCGCTCATTTCATTCGCGATGTATCCAATCGTCGTCGCCGGAGTGTTCGCGACGATCACGGGGGTCTCTCGGGCGCTTCTTGCCGAGCTTGGCGACCCGGAGGGAGCCTCGAACATAGGGGCCCTTATCCCATTTTTCATGATGGTGCTGATGGCAAAGGGTTTCATCATAGCAACGCCTTTCTTGGTCCGGGCGATTTCTGGAAACATCATGATGCCGGCACTCTCGGCCGGGTTCGGGGGAAGCTATGCCTTCGCCAGAGGGCTTGCAGGTAGCCAACAAGTTTACAATCGCTATGCCATCGGTGGCGCAACTGGGGCTGAATACGCAGCCCTTCGAGCGCGACAATTCTTCGGTGTGCAAGCCTTGCCGAGCCGGCCAAATACTGCTGGAGGGCCAACCGCGGCTCGTCCGGGTGACGAAACCGGAACAGGAGCCCGAATGCTGGCACAGCTTTCAAGACTTGCTAGGTTGGGCAGGCGGTGACAGCCAGGTGCCAAAAACTTGCCAAAACTGCAAAGGTTTCGCCGCGGGTTTTTGTCATTGCTAAACGGTTGATCCCTCGCGACACAAAGCTCGTGGCCAAACACGACCGTTTCTACCACAGGCGGAATCGACAATTTTAGCACCGTGCCACGGCCCTGCGTATCGCCCGATTGCCAACTGGCTCAGGCTCTTCGCCGGGGTGTTGCCCTTCACCTTTCCAGTCGTCTGACCAAAGCCAATCTTCGAAATAATAGAGCCAAAGGTAAGTCCACGGAATGATGGTTTGGTCGATCCGCTTCCGCGCGTCCCATTCCCTGGCACCTGGAAGATAAAGACAAAGGCGCAGCGGATCTCTGTAGACGTGAGGCAAAGGACGCCCTGCCGCCAGCAACTCCAGATCCGGGTCGTCTATCTGAACAACGGGCGTTTGACCCGGCTGAAACGTGATAGTGGCAAGGTAGGAGCGCGCCAAGGCTGTCGGTTGTATAGGCTCTTGCCATGTCAATTTGTTTGCGCGGACCTGCCCCACACCACTGATAGCCGGGCTTGCCTTCAGGAACAGCAGCTGCTGCGACAGGGTCAGGTCGTATTGCCCGCCTCGTCCTATCATCAATCACCGAAGAACGTATTTGTGGGCACGGTTGTTGATGCTGCGACCTTCGATGTCGTCAGCCCGACCACAGGTGCGACAGAAAGCAGACCCGATTTGCGACCATCCGACACCGCATTGACGCGGTTGACGAGTACCCGTCCGGTGACACCGGAACCGAACGAACGCTCCATGTTCAAAGACAATCGGTCTTGACCAACCGCATCACGAAGAGCCTCGAAGTCGGACAAGGCTTGTGCGTGCCACGCGTAGAATGCCGGAGCACGACGTGCATCCTTGTTCCAGTTGTCCGCGAAATTTTCCCCGTCGGTTGTCTCGTTCAGGATGGCATAACCCTGTCGTCCGTCCAGAATGGGGCGCTCGATGAAATGCGGCATCATCCGGATCGTTTCGACCAGCAGATCCATTTCGTCTTGGAAGACGTGCTTGCGCACGCAATAGGCATAGGACTGCATCGCAAGGGTGGTGATGATGACGGAAATCGGGGCGACGTCTTGCGTGTTGTTCTCGTAAAAAACGTCCCGGTGCCGTTTGAGCAATTGCACGATGCGGCGCAAGATGCCCTTCACTGCTTCTCGGACGGGGAACGGCTCCACCGTCGCCTCGTCCCGCTGCATGGCGATGAACTTGCCCACAAAGGTAGGCCGGATTGCGGCGCGCTCATCGAACAGGGTCTTGTAGGCCCGCGGGTTTGTCGGATGCCATTCCTTCAGAGCCCGGTCAGGCACCAGTTCGCCACGGTTGATGCAGGCCGGGTTTGCGATGGTCGGGGACAGGTCGAGGTGGAAGTCCCCCGCATAGTTCAGACGCCAGCAGCGCTTTTTTTCTTCGAGAAGGTGCACATAGGTGGCGTGTTCCTTGAGCCGGTTTCCAACCGCCGCCTTCAGGGTTGCTGGTGAGATGCCGGACGCGATACCTGCACAAAAGCAGATCAGATCGACATCGAATTCCCGCCGCCCGATTGGCTTCACGGCCGTTCCAAGCGCACTGGACCCTTGGAGATAGACCAGAACACTGACGAGTAGGGGATCAGTTGAACCGGACAGCCAGTCTCCGACGGCACCATAGCTCTGGCGCGCACGATCAAACTGGGTTTCGGTGAGGTCCAGATCCTCGCCTATCTCGTCCAGGATGGTGAATATCTGCGTGCGCCGCCGAATGTCACTGTCGGTCAGCGGCTGTCGCAACATCTGATTCATGCCGCTTTCTCCTTGAGTTGATAGACCGGCACGAAGGTATCGGCAGGCTGGGTGAAAAAGATCGGGGTCAGGTGGGGCTTTGCTTTTCGGGCTTCTGACATACCAAGGCCCTTGAGGCGGCCGATCTTCGTGGTGTCATCCAAGGTAAAAAACCCGCTCGGGACAGACGGCGAAATGCGGTAGATGCGATCCCCATCGTAAGGGTGCCCCGTTAGTAGTTTTACCATGCCGAGGGCGCCATGTGATTGCCCATCAGCGTAAAGGTTGAGGACTTTGAGTCCGAGACCGGCAAACCCGGGACTTTCGGGCAGCATGTAGACCTCGTCCAGACACCCCAAGCTCAGAATGCGCAGGTCTGACGGGTGCCACCCCAGAAGGGTGATGGCTTCGACGACGGCAATGGCCGTGGGGTTGTTGGCCCATGTCCCGCCATCGGTCAGGCCGATATCATCAGCAGTGCGATGTCGCTTGAAATACGTAGGTGCCGCTGCCGTTGCCAGGGCAGCATCCAGCGCAGTCTTGCGATAATCGGTTTGCAGGCGCGCATGATGCGCGGTCTTGTAGATATAGGGGCTGCGGAGATCGGCATCCCACGCCGGGATCACCAACCGAGTCTGTGATTGCCCGATCAAATCGTCGTTAAGGACGGCCTTCAGCTCACGGGCCAGAATTGCCGCATCGTGCTTTGGACTGACAGCGTGCCGCCCCGTAGCGGTGATGGTACGCCAGGCCTGCCGAAGCCTCCCTGGCGGCTCGTCATCCGCATTGGCTTGGCCGAAGATGACAGGCCCGCGGCGCTCGTAAAGCTCGAGCAGTTCCTTTGCCGTGCGGCCGAGGCCAAGGCCAAGTGCGATGATGCCGCCCGTCGATGTGCCCGCGATGAGATCGAAATAACGCCCAATGGGCTGGCCCAGATCTTCCTCGAGCCCCGCGAGGAATGCAGCGGGCATCGTGCCCTTAATCCCGCCCCCGTCGATGGAGAGGATGCGACGTATCTGCCTGTTGTTCCCACCGTTGCTCATCCTGACATCCATTCCGCTTATGCCCTTCAGCCTTTCGGCGGATGCGGGTCCTTGCCATAGGTGTTGCGCTCGCGGATGCGACCGTTCTCGCCGTGGATCAGCATCTCGCTGCCCTGACGAATGGCGGATTCCCGCGCGGCCGTGATGGCCTCGCGCTGCGTGCCGTGGACGGAAGACGCTCGTGAGTTACCCGCCCCCTTCACTGCCCAACCGCTTTCATGCGGCACAACATGCTGATTTTTCTTAGACATTTCAAGCCTCACGTGTCGATTTCGGTTGACGGTGTGACAACCTTGTGTTTAAATATATAGTAATAAATGGCGTTTATCAACCACAACAATAACCGCCGGGAGAGGATCATGTTCGGACAAAGACTGCGACTTGCCCGCAAGCGGGCGGGTCTATCCATGCAAGCGCTCGCGGAGCGCGTAACCCCAAACGTGTCGGCACAGGCCATCAGCAAATACGAGGCGGACAAGATGATGCCGTCTTCGTCGGTGCTGGTCGGCCTCGGCAAGGCGCTCGGCGTGTCACTGGACTTCCTGCTCGGCGGTCAGGTCGAAGCCCTGGAAAGCGTCGAGTGGCGAAAGAACTCGACCGCCTCGGCGCAGGATCGCGCGATGGCGGAATCCATTGTGATCGAGAAGCTCGAAGACTATTTTGCCATCGAGGACATCCTCGACATGCACCCCGCTGAAGACCCCTTCGCCGCGCTGCGCGTGGGCATGGTGGCCGATGAAGAGGCCATCGACGCCAAGGCGCGGGACGTGCGGCGCGAGTGGCAGCTTGGGATCGACCCGATCCCGAGTATGACCGCCCTGCTCGAAGACAAGGGACTCAAGGTCATCGAGGCCGATCTCCCGGAACGCATCAACGGGCTGGCCTGTCATGTCGAACGGGCGGAGGGCGCACCGACTGAGGTGATCGTCGTCTCGCGGCACACCAATGTCGAACGCAAGCGCTTTAACCTCGCCCACGAACTCGCGCACCGGATCATCACCGAAACCGGCAATGCCGCGCTGAAAAAGGAACCCTCGATGCACCGCTTCGCGGGGGCGTTCCTCATTCCGCGTGAGCATCTGGAAGAGGAAGCTGGCCGAAACCGTCACGGCATGACCTGGATAGAGATCATGCGGCTCAAGCGCACCTTTGGCGTCTCCGCCGCCGCGATGCTCGTGCGGCTCGGCCAGGTGGACATCCTGTCGAAGAGTGCTGTGGAATATGCGTTCAAGACCTATGCGCGAAGCTGGCGGCGCGAGGAGCCGGAGCCTATCGGTCCAGGCGAGGGCTTCGCGGCTTTCGAGAAGCCGCAGCGCTTCGAGCGCCTCGTCTGGCGCGCGCTCGGCGAGGAGATGATTTCCCCCGTGCGGGCGGCGCAAATGCTCGGGCTCCCCTTGAGCGTTGTCGAACGCGACATCAGGGGGCCTCGTGACCAGTGACCTGTGTTGTCGTCAATGATGCGTCCTGTCTGATCGACTTGAAGAAGGGAGAGTTGCTGCACGTCCTGCTGCGGCTGCCCTATCGCTTCATCGTGCCCCTGCCCATCCGTGAGGAGGAGCTGCTCGATTTCACGGCGCAGGAATGGCGGATGCTCGAAGACGGTGGCCTTGCCACCTATGACCTGCCAGCCGAGGAAGTCGCGCAGGTGGTTGCGCTGAAGCGTGAGCACAGCCGTCTGTCAGCCTATGACTGCTTCGCTCTGGTCACGACAACCTGCCAGGAAAACGGCATCCTCCTGACCGGCGACAATCTTCTGCGCAAAGTCGCCACCGCCCGCGCCGTGCGCGTTCATGGCGTCCTGTGGATCATAGACGAGTTGCACGCCGCCGAAGTCTGCGAGGTCGAGCTTCTTGTTTCCGCACTGCAAATCTGGCGGGCGGATGAGGCGGTCTTCCTGCCTCCTGCCGAGATCGACAAGCGGCTGCGCCGTCTGGGGGCATAATCTGAACAAGGTGGAGATGGCTGGACCCTGCCCACGACGTTCCCAGCGAGAGATCGAACGGTCGTGCAAGCCAAACCCTCTTTTTGGCGAAAAAAACACCGTTTGTTAAATTCAGCGTTACGGAAGCTACGGGCAGGTCGCCATGCCCGCCACCCTATCGAGCAACCAGCTTTTGACCACCGTCCTCTCGCAGCATCGCTTCCATTTCATCCAAGCCATCAACTGCGGAGCGCATCTGCGCCTCATCAACTTCGCTCGCAGCTTCAGCATCCACGACCTGGCTTCCAAAATCCATCTCCATCTGGCGCTGTTCCTCGGCGATAACGGCTTGAACGACAGGCGCAATCTTCGTTTGGGCGACATCGGTTTGCCCTGACGATTGGCCATCAGCAGCCTGGCGTGCGGCCTCAACGTCGGCCTCGGGTCCACTTGGCCCGTCCGGCGGCGGCGCCATCGGCATGGCGCGCACACTCAGCGGCAGCGTGCCCTGCGACCCAACTCCCCCAGGCTTCGGAAACGGTAACTCGCCCGTCTGTGCCGCGTGGATCGCCTTGAAGAGCCGGTCATCGAAATACTGGATCCGCTTTGCCCGGACCGGCATTTGCGCGTCGATGACCATGACGATTTCATCGAGCGGCAGGCGGCGCGCCTCATCTTCGGGCAGCAAGGAACTTTCTTCGGTCCGTGTGGATTGGCTGCGCCCTTCAAAGGGGTTCTTGCCGATGGACTGAGATCGCGTGACGACGGTTTTCGTAGTCTTGCCGACCGCCTTGCTCAGCTCCTCGACGGTTTTTTCATCCGAGGGCGTCAGGTAGAGCTTCACGCCTGCGTTGCCCTGCAGCGCGCGGCGGGTGTTCTCGCCGTAGATTTCATCGAGGGCGGGGATGGTCTGGGTGACGACGGCCAGGTGGCCGCGATAGGTGCGCAGGGTCTCGATGCTCTCGACCACGATGGGCATTTTGCCGAGACGGTTGAACTCGTCGAGCATGATCATCACCGGCCAAGGCTCGTCTGGCCCCGGGTCCTTTTCCTGCATCGCCGAGAGGAGATCAGAGAAGAAGAGGCGGATCAGTGGGGCGAGGGGTTTCACCATCAGCGGCTGGACCACGAGATAGACCGAGAAGGGCTTCTTGCGGATCGTGCGGAAATCAAAATCCGACACCGCCGTCGCCTCGTCTATGGCCGGGTTCTGCCATTGATCGAGCCCCGAGGTCATCAGGAGCGAGACGTATGAGGTCAGCGTATCGTTATTGGTCGAGGCCAGCCGGGTGAAGATCAGCTTGGCGGCCCTGTTGTCCACTTCGTGGCCCCGCGCGAAATACTCCTTCTGCTTGTTCCCACCGGAGGCCGCGATGCGATAGATCTCGCCCAAGGTCGGACGCTTGCGCTGGAAGGCCAGCAGACCTGCGGCCACGAAGAGATCGATCCCGCCTTTGAGGAGGCCCTGCACCCGGTCATTGTCGCTTTGTAGGAAGAGCGTCGCCAGAAGCTGCAACTCCATCTGCTGGCGCGCGGGATCTTTCAGTTCGAAGATGCGCAAGAGCGGGTTGTAGCGATGGGTGCGCTTGCCTTCCCAATCAGTGGGGGCAAAGCGATAGACCTTGTCGCCTTGGGCTGCGCGGTGCCGGGCCGTGGCCTCGAAACATTCGCCCTTTACATCGAGCGTCACGGCGGAGCCTTGCCAGGTCAGCAAGTTTGGAATGACAAAGCCCGTGGTCTTGCCGCGGCCCGTGGGGGCCACGATCAGCGCGTGGGGGAAGACCTTCGAGCAGATGTAGTTGGCGCGGGAGCCCGGCGGCCCCAGCTTGCCGAGGATAAACCCGGTGCCAGGCGCCCCGAAAAAGCCGTTAGCCTTCATCTCGCGCGCGGTCTGCCAATGGGTCTGGCCAAAGCGTGTCAGGGCGGACCCCGAGAGGGCGAGGCTCAGCATCAACCCGGCGGCGGCGAAGCTGCCGATGATCAGGTGAATAAGTTGCGCGTCCTCCGGGCGGCGATCCAGGATCGCCAGATAGTTCTGCGCGATATAGGCAAAATCGATCTCGGCCCCGAAGCCGAGATCCTGATAGGTCAGCACCGCCGAGGCGATTGTATAGCCCATGGCCCCGGTCACCAGCGTCACAAGCAGGACGCCCGTGGCGATCCGCGCTTTTCCCATGGAGGCGCTCAATGGACCTGACCCCGCTCGGTCTCGCCATCCAGGTCTGTGGCGCGGTGTTTTTCGTATTCGGTATCGGCAAGATCATCGACCACCTGGCGCAAGGCCTCCGTGTTGGCCGTCGCGGCATCGGATTGCAGATAGACCTTGGCGACATAGAGCCGATCGAGGCGGTCCTCGAGAACCTGTTCCAGCGCATCGGCATCGCCGGATGTGAGCTGCTCAAGTTGGCGGTCATCCAGCACCCGCGCGATCTCGCCGCGGAAAGCGTCCCGCTCCGCCTCGGTCTCGAAGGGTGCGGTCAACTCCCCCGCCCGCTCATGGTCCAGGACACGGGCAATCTCATCTGCGAGGCGGCCGGCACGGTCAGACTGCGGCGCAGTTTCATCGCGGGTTGCGAGGATGTCGTCGCGCGTGCCAATCCCAAGCCCGTCGCGCATCTCGGTTTCGCGGCGGACCTGATTGATGACCTCCGTGTCGCGTATCTCGACGACGGCCGCGTAGGTCGCGCCAAGCCCGCGGGCGAGATGGGACGGCATGTCCGGATAGCGCGCGCGCAAGTCATCCGTGACAGCATCTGCAACGGGCGTGCGGAGGTCGCGTCCCGCCATGATCCGGTCGACCTCGCGGGTGATCTCGCTGGCGCGGGCCGCATCGGTGATGGTCTCCCTGTAGGGTTCAGACCGGTCGATCACATCGCCTGGGCGTGCGAGCAGGTCCGGATGTGCCTCGAGATACGTGCGCTGCTCCGTCTCGATCCGGCGCTCCGCCCGTGAGACAACCTCCCAGTCCCAGTCCTCGATCTGCTGCGCTGTCAGGCCCTCCGCACGCATCTCCTGACGGATTGTCCCTTCCATCGCCCGGACCGCGCCCTCATGATAATGGAACCGCTCGCTGTCCGGTTCCGCTTCCATGACACCATCCCGGCGCAGCACGTTTTCCCGTTCCAGAAGCGTGCCGAGCGCGACATGCACATCGTTGAGAATGTCGCGCGCCTGTTCCAGATCGGCGCGGCGTTCAAGGTTCAGATCGCGCGCCTCAGCTACTTTGGAGAGATCATTGGCGATCCATTGATGCTCGAGCGCTGCATTTGAGGCGCCCGTCTCGATCCGGGCCACCACTTCCGATGTGCTGATCCCGGTGCCCCGTAGTGCTACGTCAATGCGCGATCTCAGGTCGGGCTCGGCCAGTCGCTCGAGCTGGTTGGCGTCGATATTGGCTTCGGAATAGATCCCGCCCTCCGAGGGGGTCTCTGACAGCGTGGATGATCGCAGCCCCAAGGGCTGCATGTGCTGGACCTGCGTCTGGATCTCGATGAGGCGTTTTTCCAGCACGGGACGTTCCGCATCAGACTTCTCGGCGATCATGCCCTGCACCCGCGCAAGCTTCTCCGCATAGAGGCTTCTCAGGTCCTCGAAACTTTGATCCTCGGCCATATACACATCTCCTGTTCGGTCCAGCTGCCCGCCATGCGCCAGCACCTCGCCCGCGCGGAAGAGAGCCGCGGCAATATCCTCGCGGGCCTCCCGGGAGGCCTCTGCGGCAAGCGAATAGTAGACGGTTCTGGTGTTGGCGATTTCCGCCAGCGTCCGCGTCAAGTCCTGCCCCACGCGTTCGCGCTCGCGGGGTGCGCGCCCCTCTTCTTTCGCGGCATAAACCTCGCTGGTTCGGGCCGGGTAATGCACGACGCCGCGATCCACCCGCCGCGTGGCTTCGAGGCGCACACCGTACTTTTCTGCCTCCTCTACCATGGCGAGGCGGAAGTCGTCATAGTTGAAGCGATGGTTACGCCCCAGAAAGAAGAACTCGCCTTCCTGCGAGCGGCGGTTTAGCACCAGATGCGCATGCGGGTGATCGCGGTCCTCATGCACCGCGATGATGTAATCGAAATGCCCCTCATCGGTCTGGAAGAACCGCTCGGCCACACCCGCCGCGATGTCGCGCACATCCTCCCCGCGCGTGCCGATGGGGAAGGACATGAGCATGTGGGTAGTCTGCCCGAGCTTGGGCTTGAAGCCCGCATCCCACCGCTTGGCAAAGCGCTCGGTCAAATCCTTGATGTCACCCGCCTCGAGCTTGGCCTTGCCATCCAGGAAGCCGCTTGAGTCCACGATATGGGTGGACTTCGTGGTGAGGTAATCGAGCTGGTTTGCGAGCTGCGATTTGGTATGCGTGCCCCCGCCCCGGATCGCCTTGAAGACCGCTGGCCGATGCCCTGCTGCCGCGCGCACAAGCTGGGACTGCTTGGCCACGTGCAGCCCCTGCATCGAGCCCCGGACGCGGCTCCAGCCATCCCGGAAGACCTCGCCCGTGACGGCATGGACGGCATCATTCAGCCGCATGGGCAAACTCCCTCAGCGCGGCCGTGGCCTGCAGTTGCATCGCGTCCCGACGGCGGCGGAGGAGCAGATCGATCTCGTCAGCGGAATCCAGGATGAACCGCGCCAGCCCGCGCATCTGCGCAAGCCGCAATTCGGTGAACTCGCCACTCGTGCCGCCCACGGCCCCCTGTCCCCGCCGGTTGGCCTGCGTCATCTGCTTGGCAATCTGCGCGACCCCGTTACCGACCTCGTGCAGAGAGGCGCGGTAACGCGCCATCTCTGCTGCCATCTGCGCGTCCGGAACGAACACCCCACCCGCCGCCTGGATCAGCCGCCGCAGCCCCTCGGCCCGGCTCTCGATCCCCGCCTTCGCCAACACCTCGTCGAGCGCCGCAAGCTCCGCAGCCGTGACCTTCACACTGACCGCTGAAACCGGAATGGCGGCATCAGTCTGCCGCTCGGCATCGGCTTTGAGCGTGTACTGAATCGCCCGCACCGACACACCAAACCGCTCCGCCAGCACCGACGAGGTCACACCTTCTGCAGCCTCGCGAACGATCTCCATGCGGTCTGCATCGGTGAGACGTTTTGAGCGCGACATGCGAAGAAAGACCCCCTATTTCCTGCCACCTTCCAACAAGGCTGCCCCCACCTTACGATATTATATCACGCTGTCACTTATATACTTATGTTGCATTCAGTCTCAGGCAGCCTTGGTGTCCGCTTCCCGCGCGGCCCGCAGGGACGCGGGGCTGTCCCCACCCTCGCCAAAGAGACCCGCCCGGTCGGTCCCTGGCCCCGGCCCTGCCCGAGGTCTGGCCGAACAGCCTCTTTGTTCGGACGGGACCACGGGCGGGACGTCTCCGGAGCTGTCGGGGCGGCCCCCGAGGCCCAGCCATCTGGCCGCCTCCGGACCAGATGGCTGGATGCGCAGCGGGGCCGTTAGGGTCGGGTCTTCGGGATCGACCAACCGTCGCCGGTGGTCCCGCCGAGGCACACTGCCTCCCTACTTCGGTTGCGCGCGACCGGCAGCTTCGTCAGGTCGCCGCGTGCGATCTGACCGCCGGACCCGGCATCCCTGGAACAGGGATTGAGCCGCCCCAAGATCGTCCTGGGGCGGCCCATCCTCGTCAGAGGATTCAGTCCTGGGAATCTTTCGCGCTCGGCGGGAACATCACCAGCTCCGAGACCGCGACGGGGAAGTCGAGCTTGAGGCTGAAGAACTCCGAGCCGTCCCCGTTGCGGGTGTTGCGGAACATCGCACCCACGCGCTGGAAGCGGGTGCGCTCCTGGCCATCGGTGTCGGTGAACTTGACGGGGACGGTGGCGACGTAGTGGTTGGTCATTTGGGTTACTCCTTGTTGCGATGGGGATCTGCCAGCACGGGGGCAAGAGACCCAGCCGCAAGTGCAAATGCGGAGGGTCCGCGGCTCCGCCGTGGAAGCCGTATTTGTGCTTGCCGAAGCGTCAGCGGAGGGCACGATTGGGCCGACCCCGTGCGATCCACATGCATAGCAAAGAGGAGTGATCCGGATGACCCCTGCCATCACGCCGCCGCCACCATCCGCGTCCGCGTCTCGCAGATCATGGCCGGGGTGCTGACGAAGCCCGCCGGCGTGGGTGCGATGTTCCGCCCCCCCCCCCCAGGGCCGTGCTGGTCTTCAGCCTCAAGGGATGCGTATCGAGCCCCGGCGTCTTGAGCTGCTGGCGATGCGCGTGAGGTGCGCACCATCCTCAGCACGAACCGATGCGGATGGGCCGCACTGTGACGGACCGGGTGGAGGGATGACGGTGCTGGCCGCCGCGAGCTGCCGATTACGCGTGACCGACCGCACGCGCTCCGTGAGACATGACGAAAGGGCCGCGCCAAGCGCGACCCCCTCTCTTCAATCCTACGACGTCTTCTTCGCCGGGTCCGCAACCCGCATGACCGTCAGGCCCTTCGCTTCCGCCTTCTGCCCGAGGTTCAGTGCGACACCGTTGCCACCGAAGAGCACAACCCCCGTCGCTGCGAACTTGTCGTCCAGCATCTCGTCGTTGCACTTGAACGGTGCCGCACGCCCATGTGCGGACCAGCGCGGATCGAAGCGCGCCTGCGCGACCCCGCGAGCCCGGGCCCACCGGGCCGCGATCATCTCGGCCCCGTGCTTGCCACCCTTGTGGCAGAGGAAGATCTCCTGGTTGCGGTTCTGTTTGATCCGCTCGCGAACCTTGTCGAGCGTGTTGAAGATCACATCGACATCGGTCCAGTCGGTGGCGCCCGAGACGATCAGGGGCACCCCCGCGACTTTCGACTTCGCGGCGGTCTCGCGGTCGTGCTGCTCGAGGAGCTGCCGCGCCTCGAAGACCGCCCCGGTCTCTTGCGCCCGGACGCTGGCGCGCGACCCGGATGCCGGGATAAAGGCATGGCCAGTCTCGATCTCGTAGCATTCCGCCGCCGCCTCGCTCATCACCTCGATGGCGCTGACGATCTCGCGCAGCTGCAGGAAGCGCGCCTGCGCCTCCTCAATGGCGGTCTCGGCGATCTCCGATCCGTCGTGGGATTTTGCCAGCGCGCCGATCTTGTCGGCGGTGCGGTCGACCTCCTTGCCAAGCGCCACCTTCCGGCGCTGCAGGATCGTGGCGAGCCCATGGGCCAGCGGTTCGATTTCCGCTTCAAGCCCGGTCCCGCGCAGCTGACCGAGCAGAGCCTCGAAGCTCTCGCGGATGATGTGGTCGGTCAGGACGTGATCCTCCGGGATCGGCAGTTGCGCGTCCTTCTCGGTCAGTCCGAAAAGCTCGATGGTCTCGTAGGTGTTTGCGGTGTCGTAAGCCATGTTCTTATCTCCAGTGTTCGGTTCCAAGGCCACCACGTGAGTGTGGGGGCATGGCCGAATGCCTGGTTTCCGAATCTGCCCGGGTCAGGGACGGCGCAGCCGCCGGCTTGCCGGGCGCAAAAGTTTTCCGAGCGCAACACCGAACACATAAGCGACCTCACGCACGGCACCGCACCGCGCCACAGGCCCCTCCCTCGCCGAAAAGTTTTGCGATCCTTGACGCGGGCTGATTCGGGGGCCATCCGGAGGATATGCTTCCGCACTCATGTGTGTGTGTTTTGACGGTAGGTTTGCCCGACCCGAGCAGGCAAACGGACCGACCGGACGCGGGAGACGAATGGAGCGGCGGGATCGTTTTGCCCCGCAAAACAGACCAGAGCGCAATCCGGCGGAGCGGCCGGGGAGGGGCGTGCTCGCGAGGCGGGCAAACCGGGATGCCGGGTGCAACGCCGCGCTGAGGCCGCATGGCCGAATGCGCGACGGACCGAAGGGCCGTTCTCCCCTGCGACACGCAAAGCCGAGCAGGGGAGGCCGCAAGGCTTACGCCCGGGTTGACGTGCAGGCGGTTACGCATCAATCCAGCCAGATGTGATCTACGCCAGCACTCGGCACATCGGGCGGTGAAGAAACTCTCGCTGCGATGGCACGGTGATTGCGTAAAAAAAACTGGGTGCCGACATTTGGATCGCCCCGCCTCTGGTCGGCACGCTGCGACGCAGCATGATGGCTGTGAGCCCACTATTAACGATGCCGCGAGGCGCGTGATTGGCGGCTTTTGCGACTGGTCTCAAGCTACCAGTTCGATGGCGAACGTCATATCCCGACCATCGCTAGGCCCGCGTAGAGCATGACGCCAACAATCATCGTAGCAATGACGTGATTGGTCAGGACTGCCGCTCCCAATGCCGCGCCAGCAGCAATCCACGTCTGCACGGGCTGACCGGCCAACGATGCAGCAACCAGACTGACGACAATCAAGCCTGGAAGTTCATCGAGCACCCACGCATGACGCGAGGCGCGGATACGCCCTCCTGCGATCAGTCCGACAACACGAATTGAGAACGCCGCAATGGCGAGAACGCCGATGACAGCCCAGTGCGCGCCGGTCATGCATCCACCCTTTCTGTTCGACGACGGGTAGCCAAGACCACCAGTCCGCACACTGTTCCGGCGACGATCGCATACGCCTTGGGCAGACCCAGCGATACAACGGCGACGGTCGCGACGGCGGCAACGATCCAAGGCAGCATTTGCGACTGTCCGCGCCAAAGGCCCCGTGCCATCGCAATGAACGCCGCCGTGAAAGCAAAACCCAAACCGAACCTTTCAAGATCGGGCAGCACCGCTCCAACCACAGCGCCTGCGGTTGTCGAAGCTGTCCAGACGCTGATCATCACAAAGCCCGATCCCAGAAGGAACTGCGCACCAATGTCAGGAGATTTAGCGCGTTCTGCCATCGTCAGTGCCCAGTTTTCGTCACCAGTGATGTGGATCGCCAAGAGCTTGGCCCGCAGCGACAGCCCTGCCAGCACTTCTGATAGGGACGCGACGATGCCGATGTAACGCAAATTCAGCGCCGCGCCTGCCAAGGCAGCGCCGATCACCGCTTGCGTCGTGGCAAACTGTTCCACCGCGACGATTTGCGAAGAACCGGCGTGGACCGAAGCGCTCATCAATCCGATTCCCCACCATGGGAATCCGACCTGAGCGGCCAGCAGACCGAAGGCAAAGCCATAGACAGCGGCTCCGAGAGCGAGGGGAAGGATAGCAAAAGCACCGTGTTTCATACTGGAGTCAATAGATCATGGACTTGATGCGATATACATCCAATAATACGTCAGGGTGATGGCGTTACGTCACAATTTTACAGAAACAGGGCGTAGACGATCATGGATGCGACAGACCGTAAACTTCTCGACCACCTTCAGAAGAATGCGAAATCCCCCGTTCAAGCGCTCGCAGATGCCACCGGCATTTCGACGGCTTCCGTCCAACGACGCATGCGAGCACTGCGCGAAGCGGGTGTGATCAAACGCGAAGTGGCCATCCTTGACCCGAAACCCCTGGGACTGGGCATCACCGCCATCGTGGCGGTAGAGCTGGAACGGGACCGGCTCGATCAAATTGACGCATTCAAGCGCAAAGCGCGAGAAGATCGGCAGGTGACGCATTTCTATTGCATCGCTGGCGAATCCGACTTCATCCTCGTCGTGATGGCGAACGATATCGCAGGCTACGAGGCCTTCACGCATCGGTTTTTCTTTGCCGACAAAAATGTTCGAAAGTTTCGCACGTCCATCGTGGTCTCAACCGAGAAGGCGACATCGGAGTTACCGATCTGACAACAGCCATTGACGCGACCGCAGCGAATACTCGCTTTGTCCCCGCACAGCTGCCACTCTCCAGCCGAAACTGCTGCAACATGAATGAATGACCGGTCTCTTGTAGCTCCAGCTCAACGCGCGACCGTGAAGCCATTGGCAGCAATAGGCGTCACCCGTCATCTTTGATCCACACGGGACGACGGGCCGCACGTGCTATTTGTTCTTTCAATTCGCCGTCTCCGACGCGCGCCCAGAAACCTGATTTGCGGGGATGTGCTGTTTTGAGCTTCGCAAGATAGGTTGCATGGTCGACCATTCCACTTGGGCGGCTTGAGTCTGCTTCGCTCGCGAGCAGGGTCAGTTTCCCGAGATATTTTGCGCCATGCCCATAGGCCTTGGAGCGTGCACGGTCGAGGATGTTGTCCAGAAGGGCCCGATAGAGAATTGTTGCCACAACCGGATGATCATGTTCCAGGAGGCCGGCAACTTTGGGCAAGATGTGCCAGTCCCCGCCATCCCAGCGGTGCGGGTGCGCGGCGATCAGCTTTGCGGCCAAATCAAGTCGCGGCCAATCGAGGAAGAATTGCAGCGCCATTTCGGGTTCTGCACTTTCCAGCGCAAGGGCATGGGCGCGGTCTTCGGCCTCGATATCCTCGAAATCCGGCAGTTGTTTGAGGTAGTCCCGCAGAATGTCAGCGGACAGGCGCGATTCAAAACAGCGCCAGCGGAGGGCCTGCGCGGCTTGTTTGTCCCCGGTCGCGTCCAGGATGCGCGCCTCAAGACTGACGCGATCTGGTGACAGGCCATCATCGACTTTGCCAAAGGTCCGCTGCCCGGGCTTGCGCACCCATTCCAGCGCCTCGGCGCTGCGGCCAGCCTCCAACAGCCGCGCCGCGATCGCCAGAGTATCCTGCATATGCGGCTTCTTCTTGAGCTCCAGCGCGATGAGTAGATCGAGATCCCCGCGCGCCAAAGCGAGGATCTGGCGCATCTTGGCCCATTGAGAGGTCATGGAGTAAAACCAGCCATCCGATTTGCGCGCCGCCTCTTCGGTCTGCCGTTCGGCGATAGCGTCTTTCAGATCGCCGTCCCATCGCCCCAAGCTGTCTTGCGGCAGATGTGGCGCCACAGCCTCGGTCACGTCCGCCAGATAGCCATGCGTGCTTTCGCCAAGGGCGGTCATGATCTTCTCGGGCAGCGCGTCTGCTTCTTGCGGGGTCAGGCTCGGGGCCAAATCGCCGGTCGCAGCGATTGCCTGATAATAGGCGTCCTGAACACGGCCCGAGGAATCGTCGACACGTTCGAACACCTGTTCATGGGTGGCGATGAAGCGCAGCAGCCGATCTATCGCCAGGGCCGGAGCAGCGGGGCCAAGCTCGGACGTGATCGTATCGGTGAGGCTGTGCAGATCATCGGCAAAGGCGCGCGCCTTGTCCCATTCGATGAAACTCTTTGCCCGCGCCAGCCCGGACAGCCGCCGGTCAATCAGCTTGGCAATGGCCTCAGGCCCGGATTTTCCGGCCAAAGCCGCCTTGACCTGCCGCCGGAACCCCGCATTGCGCTCAGCCTCGTCCAGCACCAGCTGCGCGAGCTTCTCAACGCCAAGACCTTTCAGCTTGTCAGTAGATAGTGCAGGTTCGCGGGCCATGGGCAGGTCTCAATCTTTAACGCTTGCCTCAATATGTGTCTTGGTCAGATCGTGGATGCAAGTATCGGGTCCATTCTCACCTACATGTTGCGGCACGACCAAAGGCCCCGCGGGACCGACCCAAGTGGTTCACGACCTCACACACCCAGCGAATGACGGATTTTATAAACCTGCGTTGCGGTATTACAGGAGTTGGGTGGGGGGCAGATCTGGCCCAGTTTGCCACCTCGCTTTCGCCAAAGACCGATGGCGCGATCTCCAATCCAGATTAACGCAAAAAAGGGGAACCGTGATCCCACGGCTCCCCTTTCGGTTCAGATCGTCTCCTCTCGCGCGCTGATCAGGCAACCAGCGACAGCCCCGCGCCCTGCGACTGCTCACCGCTGTCGATGAACGGGATGATCGAGAAGGTCTGCCCGCCGCGCTGTTCTTCGTTCTGCACGGCGTTCACGCGCAGGTCGCCATCGGGCGTGTTGATCAGCAGCGACAGGTAGTCATTGCCCGTGCGGCTGCTTTTCGCCATCCAGGCTGAGCCGACGCGGATCGGCGTGTCCCGGGGCGAGCTGACCTCGATCCGGTAGTCCGGGTGGGTCTCCTCGGTCTTGTAGCTGTTCTCGATCAACATGAACTCCAGATCGAACAACATGTTGGCGATGTAGCCGGTGAAGGCGTTGTCGGCGTCCATGGCGGTCAGCTCGCCCGAGATCGAGCCGGATTTCATCAGGCCGTTCGAGACCAGCGGGATGATCTCGAACTCCCCGCTTTGGGTCGCGCGCGCTTCTTTCGTCTGCACCGCGTTGACCCGGAACGGACCCAAGCCGACATCGATCTGCATCGAGATGTAGGGGTTGCCGCTGGTATTGCCGGTCTCGTTCCAGGCCGTGCCGATGCGCACCTTGCGGCCTGATTTGTTGACTGCCGTCACGTCAAAATCCGGGCTGCGTTCGGACATCTTCGCCCGCGCCTCCAACTGGATGGCGATGTCAAAGCGCGTCGAGTGGATCATGCCGGTGTACTCGGCGGCTGCGGTCTCGACATTGCGGGTGAGGGTTCCTGCGAACATGGGATGGTTCCTTTTGGATTGGCCGGTGCCTGACGTTCTTGCCAAAGCATCCGGGATTGCTTTCTCGACCCCTCTTGGGATCACAAATCAGAAAGCGCGCTTTTCTTTCAGCCCTGCCCACGGGTCAGAGCTGCCGTCCGAGTGGGAATGCCCCCGCGCCTCCGGGTGCTACGCCCCTCCCCTGCCCCTGTCATCTTGATAAGTGGCCCGGGTTTTCCTCGTGGTCCTCCACCGGACCCGCGATGAAGAACTCCGCCGCTTTCCCGTTCAACCGTTGCCCTTCCCGGTCGGTCAAACCGATGCAGCTGCCGTTCGGCAGATAGGTGATGAGGTACTGACCGAGCCGGTCCTTGTGGACAACGTAGCCTGTATTGGCCCAGTGCACGGTCTGGCCGGCATCGACGGCCGCCTTGATGTCTTCGAGTGTCATGGGGGTCTTTCTCAAGAAGAGTGGTGTGAAACGACGCAAGAAGCCCGGTCGTCCAACCGGGTTTCCATGCAGCATTTGTTTGGCAAAGAGCCGGGAGCTGTCAGGCGGTTTGGGTGGGTCGCATCGCGCGCGCCGCCATCCAATCTTTCAGGCCGAGAACCGTTCTTCCGGCCACGATCTCGGAGGCCCAGGCAACCCTTGGGTCGCCGCAGGGCTCGGAGCCGACATGCCGGTCGATGTGGCCATTGGCCATCCATGGCTCGGGCTGTATCCGTCGCAGCCAGTCCGCCAAGCTCGGGATACGGCCCTGGCAGTCTTCACGGATATGCTGCTCGCCGATCCAGCGTACGGGGATGTCGCGACCCGCGCTATTGGTCAGGGTCAGGCCGAAGACACGTTCGGCCTCGAACAGGCCTTGCGAATGGTGGCGCATGGCTCGGTGCGTGAAAAGCGCGAGGTGCTCTTTCGATGCGTCAAACCAGTCGTGTATGGACTGATAGTCAGACGGCACCCCGCCGAATTTCCGGGCAGAGCTTTCGGCATGATGAAGCGGATGCGCCATCTCACAGCCCCTCGTCATAGCTGTGCGAGCATTCGACATAGCGGTCGGCATGATCCAAGGTGATGCTATCGCCCGTGATGTCCCAGGTCAGCGTGCCATAGCCGCCTTCGTTGTTCTCGAACCCCGGGTGATGGTGATAGGCGAGCGACCAGGCGAAATCGCCCACCGCGGTGATAAGCGGTTCCAGCAGTTGGACCTCTGCAGGCTGCACCGTCACATCTTCGACATTGCCGGAGTCGCCATAGCCTTCGTATTCGGCAGTGACCTCGCTGATGCCAAGCGCGCGCAATTGCGCGATCAGCTCCGCTCGGGTCGATTTCAGGGCGGTTTCGCGCTCCGCGCGCCACTGAGCCGCCAGTGCGGCATAGTCGATCTGGGGATTGGTCATGGGTCTGTCCTCTTATCTGAAATTGGGGGGGCCGGGCGTGGCACTGGTCAGCGCGCGCCCGGAAAGCGCAGACCGGCCAAATCCCGATCCGCGACGCCCGACCCAAAGCCCGCTTTGACTTTTCAGGCGGCTTGTTCTGCCGTCGTAGCTGCTCGCTGCCCGACGATCCGGGCCAGAATGCGGCCCGTGTCGATCCCGTCTCCATGCGGCAGGAACACCCGCAGCTGGAAGGCGATGATCTCGGTGAAGCAGCCGAGGGCCTTGAGGCCGTCGATCATGCCCTTGTCCGCGCCGCTAAGCTCGAGACGCATCTCGCCTGCGACGCGGCGACGGGTCAGCGTCAGACCCCGGCCCAGATCGACAGGCGCGGTGGTGCCAATCGCGGCGGTCAGCATCTCTTGCGGTGTCCCCGGCTTAGAGACGAGGAAGCGGGCGCGCAGCGCGGCCGCTCCTTCCTCGCTGAGCGTGCGTCCGATCATGGCGGTCGCCCCGTCGGGCGTGACCCGGTAGATGCGCTCATTGGTGGTCGGAATGTCCTTCCAGATCGGCAGCAAGAGCCCGGTCAGCAGGTAGAGCTTGGTCGTGGTGGTTTTTGGCAAGGACGCAGCTTCGGCATCCCAAAGCCGTTCGAACTCAGGCCTTCCGATATCTTCCCAGGCTGAGGACTCGAACCGCGTCTCCTCCAGATAGCTGGACCCGTTTGGCCGCACCGCCTTGCGCATCAGCGTGACGATGTCCTCGTCATACATCTGCATGGGCCGCGCCGAGATGAGCGCCGCGCGACCGGAGGCGCGATTGACCATCGGTAGTTTGTCGGGATTGCGCGCGAGGGCGTCATCTGCCGACAGCACATGGACCGGGTCGGTGACCTCCAGCCCGATGATCCGCGTCACGGCGCCAGATTTCGGGCAGGTCCAGAGATCCTCGATGGAGACCTGTTCGATCCTTTCGCCGCGCAGGGTTTCCACGCCGAGATCGAGCGTACCCGCCGCGCGCGCCCGTTCCGTCTGATCGGCGATCCGCCTCATGAACTCCGCAAAGAGCGCGTTCTGCATGTGGATGGGCAGCGCCAGCAACCGGTTGAGAAACCGCTGGATCGGCGGCAGTTCTTCGAGCAGCACCCCGTCCTTGTCGATCAGCCGCAGTGCTGTCCAATCGGTGAAGCTCTCATAGCTCATCGCCTCGGCGCGCCCGGCGGCAAGATCGGCGAAATACCCGCGCAGCGCGGCCCGCGCGATCGGGCTTTCGAGATTATCCTCCTCACGGAACATTCCCTGCGAGCCGGTCTCGCGCTGGCCCTTGGTCAGGGCCCCCAGCTGGTCGAGGCGTTTGGCTATAGTCGAGGTGAAGCGTTTCTCACCATGCACATCCGAGGTGCAGACCCGAAAGAAGGGCGCGCTGACCTGAGCCGAGCGATGCGTGCGGCCCAGCCCCTGGATGGCCGCATCGGCGCGCCAGCCGGGCTCCAGCAGGTAGTGCCGCCGCCGCTTTTGGTTCTTTGCCGTTTGCGCCGCATGATAGGACCGGCCCGTGCCACCCGCATCCGAGAAGATCAGGATATCCTTCTCGCCGTCCATGAAGGCCTGGGTATCAGAGGAATTGCTGCTGGCGGCGCGCTTCTCGATGAAGAGATGGCCGTCCTCAGCCTTGAGGGGTCGGATAGATCGGCCCGTGACTTCTGCCACACCCTCGTCGCCAAAGGCCCAGAGGATCTGGTCGAGCGCAGAGGGGATCGGGGCGAGCGTCATCAACTCCATCATGGCCGCATCACGCAGGGCGAGCGCCTCGCGCGAGACAACGAGCGCCCCGGTCTCATCCCGTAAAGGTTCGGCCACCATATTGCCGTCGATCTCCACGAGCTTTTGCGCGTGGATCGGGAAGGCCTGTTCCAGATAGCCCACTACGAAGTCGCGCGGCGTCAAGGCCCCCTCAACGAGCTCGTCGTCGGGGTCCATCATTTCAAGCCGGCGTTTCAGCAGGCTCTCACCCGTCGAGACCACCTGGATGACGCAAGCTTTGCATGCCGCCAGATCGTCCTCGATGGCGCGGATGATGGTCGGGGCTTTCATGCCCATCAGGAGATGGTTGAAGAAGCGCTGTTTCGTGCTCTCGAAGCGGGACTTGGCCGAGGCGCGTGCGGCCGAGGCATTAGTCTCTCCCGAGGCGTCGTTGACGCCGGTCGCTGTCAGCGCGGCCTCGAGATTGTGGTGGATCGTCCGAAACGAAGCCGCGTATGCGTCGTAGATCTCGATCTGGGACGAAGTGAGCGCGTGTTCGAGCACGTCATACTCCACGCCATCAAAGCTGAGGGCGCGCGCCGTGTAGAGGCCGAGCGTCTTAAGATCACGCGCGACCACCTCCATAGCAGCGACACCACCCGCCTCCATCGCCGAGACAAAACTCTCGCGGTTCGGGAAGGGGTATTCGGGTCCCTGCCCCCAGAGACCAAGACGCGCGGCATAGGCAAGGTTGTGGACGCTCGTGGCGCCCGTGGCCGAGATGTAGAAGACGCGGGCACGCGGTGCGGCCAGTTGCAGCCGCAGGCCCGCAAGGCCCTGCTGGGAGGGTTTGACCCCCCTGCCCTGCTCGGACCCCGTCGCATTCTGCATGGCATGGGCTTCATCAAAAGCGAGGACGCCGTCGAAATCTTCGCCCATCCAGTCGAGGATCTGGCTCAGCCGCGTGGTGCCGCATTTGCCCGCGGACCGCAGCGTGGCGTAGGTGACGAAGAGGATACCGTCGCCCATCGGGATGGGCTGGTCCGGTTTCCATTTGGAGAGCGGCTGAATGTCGGCGGGCGAGCCGCCGAGATCGGTCCAGTCGCGGATCGCGTCCTCGATGAGCGTCGCGGATTTGGAGACCCAGATCGCCTTCCTGCGGCCGGCCAGCCAGTTCACCAGGATGAGCCCGGCGCATTCGCGCCCCTTGCCGCAGCCGGTGCCGTCACCGAGGAAGTAGCCGAGGCGATAAGCATTGGCGTCCGGGTCATCATCGGCACGGGTGAGCTTGGTCTGGTCGTCGTCGATGGTGAACCGCCCCGGCAGGTCACGCCCATGGGCATCATGGGCCATGATGATGGTCTCGAGCTGAGCCTCGGAGAGATGCCCATCCTCGATCAGCCTGGCAGGCAGGCGCAATTCCGCACTGGCCGCGCCAGTGGGCACGGGCGGCGCGACCGAGGCCATGGCGATGCTTTCGACCAGCGGCGTAGGATGTTCTTGCGCGCCGGCGATCTCGATCCGCTGTGGGCGGTAGCGCGCATAGATGTCCGAGACGGGCGTGTTGTCGCGCGGGACATCGAAGCTTGTGAAGCTGAGCGGACGGACGGCATTGGCCCGGGGTTTGGAGGCGGCAACAGGCGCAGCGACGGTCTTGCGCGGGGCAGATGGTGGACCGACCGGCCGCGCGTGAGGGCGTGCTGCCGCCCTTTGTGCGGGGCGTGCCTCAGGCCGGGTCGCGGCCACGGCGTCGACAAGAGGAAGGGCTTCCTCCAGATCCTGCACACTGGCCCGGATGAACGGGCCATCCTCCTGCACCTTGTCGAAGACCATCAGCTGGGTTTCCACAGTTGTGCCGAGCTTGCGGTAGACCTGCCCTGGCATCGTGAGGGCCAGGCGCGGCGTGAGCAGGCCGCAGGCGCGGGACCAATGCGCGCCATCACTTTCCGGGCTGAACCCCGGTGGCATGATCGCTACCAGCCGTCCACCCGGTGCCAGGCGCTTGGCAGCCGCGATGAGATGCTTGGCGGCGATGTGCTTGTCCCGGGAGCGATCGACCGAGGAAGCGAAGGGCGGGTTCATCACCACCGCGTCGGGCAGAACCGGCGTCTGCAGCAGATCATCGATATGCTCGCCGTCATGGCCTGTGACCTCTCCGCCGAAGAGCGCGCGCAGGAGGCGCTGACGAAAGGGGTCGATCTCGTTGAGCAAAAGCGTGGCACCGGCCCGGGCGACGAAAGCGGCCAGGGCACCGGTGCCCGCCGAGGGCTCCAGCACGGTCTCGCCTTTGCGAATGGCTGCCGCCCGCACCGCCAGGGCCGCGAATGCCAGCGGCGTGGAAAACTGCTGCAGCCGGATTTGCTGCTCCGAGCGGCGGGTTTCCGTCAGGAGCCGAGATCCGAGTAGTTTTGCGGTGGCGATGTCACCTGCCGCGCCGTCCCCACGCAGCAGCACTTGGATGGCAGCGGCCTGCATCACGTCATAGGCCATCCGCCAGTCCCAGGCACCGCCGGCATCGCTGCCATGAAACGTCTCGCGCATGATACGCGCGAGCGCTGAGCTGCGCAGGGGTTGGTGGTCGACCTCCGCGCCGATCTGCGCGAGGGCAGCGGCGAGGGTAGCGTCGGAGATTGAGAGAGCCGTGTTTGCCTGATTGGGCTTGGTCATGGGGGTTTTCCTTTGGATCAGGGCCTGAGTTCCAAAGGACAAAAAGCCCGCTTTCGCTTTTCCGAACGCCGCCCGGAAAATACCGACTGGGATCGGTCAACGCGGATCGCTCAAGTCCGGCGGACCACCAAGGCGGTCAGATCGCATCAGCCTTCGCGGCAAGCTCCCGTAGCCAAGCAGCAAAGGCGTCTTCACCAAACCGATCAGAGGCAAGGCCTTCCATCATCCGCACCCCCACCCCAGGATCGGGCCGCAGAAACACGCCGTTGAGCCGTAAGAAGGTAAAGGCTGCCACGAAAGCGGTGCGCTTGTTGCCATCGACAAAGGCATGCGCCTTGGCAATGCCATAGGCATAGGCCGCCGCGATGGCGAACGCATCCACGTTCTCATAGACGGCGCGGTTCTGCGCACGCGCACATCCCATTTCCAGAAGGGCCGGATCGCGGGTCCCTGCCGCACCACCATGGCGCGCGATCTGACGATCATGGACAACGTGCAAGGCGGCCAGCGGAACCCAGACCCAATCGCTCATGCAAGGGCTTGCAGCAGATCGCGGTTCTCATCCATGACGATCTCTGCCGCCGCCAAGGCCGCCTGCAGTTCGGGGTTTTCCGTCATCAGCTTCAGCCCGCCGTCATCTGTGCGCACCGCATAGAGGGTATCCCCTTCCTTGGCATCGAGCAGCGCAAGCATCTCGGTGCTGAGCGTCATGACGGCGGAGTTGCCGACTTTGCGGATTTTGGCTTCGATCATGACAGGCCTCGCAGGGTTATACGGATGTATATACGTGGCGCGTGCTTGCTGTCAAGAACGGCCCCGGCGCTTCGCGTCAATCAACGCCTGCGCGGCCTGCATCGCTTGCGTATGAGGTGTCGCGGCGCGCGCATCATCCAGCGCATCCTGCACCTGCGCGCGAAACCACGCTTCATACGAATTGACTTCAGCGGCCACGGAAACGCCCCTCGAAACAGAGGTGCTGCCCATCCTTTTCCGTCTCATTCATCGCGCTTTCTCCGACCCTATTGTCAGCCGATGCTACATTTTCCAGCGTGGCACCGTAAACGACAATGCCATAGGGTCACAGCAAGCTGGTCCACTTACCGATCGGGCACCGCTTCAAGGGACGTCTCGAACCGTTTGTCTGCCGCCGCAGCTTCTTTCAAGAGCGCGTCGAAATTGTCAGGTGGGTTGCCATCTTCCAGCATCCCTTTGAACGTCGCATAGGCATCCGTCTTGCTGCCATAGGCGCGCAGGGTCTTGTCGTCGTTCACCCATGCCACCACGATGATCTTCGCATCGCTGTTGAACCGGTAAAACAGCCGATACTGCTGGAAGAATTTCGCCCGGAACCAGTGCTTGCGGCTATCGCCGAGTGTGCCGCCTTGCCGGAAGGCGGCGGCACCCGGATCTGCCGGTATGGCCTCGGTGACCAGCTTGAAGATGGCGGCCAGCCGTTTCGTGGAATTTTTCTTGTGCCAGGTTTTGGGATCGCGTGCCTTACGCGCCTCGACCTCCAGGGTCAGCCCTTCGAGCTGGTCCAGAAAAAGCGGATGCGCATAAATCGACCATCCGTTTACGACAAGGGGCGCTTGGGAGGGCACGCTATCGCCGCTCATTCATCCTCGAGCGATAGCGGCGCATCGAGATCGACGTCAACGTCTCCGACCAGTGCTGCAAGGCGGTCATGTAAAGCCCCATCGAACGCCCGAATGCGGTCCGGATGCGCCTTGATATCGGCCTCGACAAAATCGAGAAAGGCGCCGAGCACGGGATCTTCCTCGTCGCTGCGCACGGGCTCGATATAGACCCTGCCACTCGGCTCGGTGCAGTAGCGAATCTGGTCGCCCTTGCCCAGCTTGAGCTGCTTGCGCACACCCGCCGGCACGGTCGTCTGATACCGATCCGTGAGCTTCGAGACATCTTGTGCAAGCGCTGTCATGGCCGTCTCCTGAAAGAATGGGAGTCTTTGCTGCCTTCGATAGGTAATGCATTTGCATTGCCTTGTCAACCCAAGCCGCAGGATCTGCTGTCGCCGGGCAGGTCGATCAACCGTCCGGCGCAGCACCTAATCTCGCCCCGCGAAATACTCCGCCAGCACCGGGCTGGCAGCACTCTTTGCGGAGCTGAGCAGCTCCGAGCCGGCAAGCGAGGGCTTCGACAGGCGTACGAGCCCGCCGGTTTCCTCGATGCGGTAGCAGCGGCGTTTTTGCCGCCCCCGCCTGTAGTGCGTCGCGGTGACGATCTGGCAGGTGCTGCCATCGGTGAGCGTCAGCGGTGCTGCGAGCTTGATCTTGTCGCCTTCCTCGTAGTCCGGAATCGCGGCCCAGTCCCGGCAGCGCTGGCGCCAGTCCTGGGCGTAGCTGCCTTCGTCTTTCAGGTCGGAGAGGAGCTTGATCAGCCCAAGGGGAGCGCGAGACTCGTTCGGGCCAGCGCTTTCCTCCATGTCCTTGTAGCCCCAGCACCCGTCATCGTATCGGGTGAGGAAGACGGCACCGAAGGTGATCGAGCCGTCCGCATCTGTGACATAGGTCGCATCCTCGACAGCGGTGCCGTCGCGGTTGGTGACCCTTGCCGCCGCATACCAGGTGGAGCCGACCTTGCAGGCCTTGACCAGTTCGGTTTTGCGCGTGTCGCCATGACAGGTGCAGAGCCGGGTGATTTCCGCTTTTTCGTCCGCGTAGGTCTGCACGCGGCCGTCGGTGTAGAAGAGCCAACCCATTTCAGAGTCCTTTCTATCGTTGGGGAAAATTATTGTCGCCAATGTCCTGAGAGGGCCGCTGGCCCGGCAGGGTTTGGCGATGCTTGTTTGAGAAAGGGCGCGTTACGCCGCCCTCCGGTCATCGATTTCCATCAGCGCATCGAGCGGCACGCGATAGGGCTGCATCGCATCGAAATCCTCGCAATTGCCGCAGTTCTGCACGATCGCGAAGGTGTCGCAGGCATCCTTGAGGATGACCCGGAAGGTGCAGCCAAGGCCCGAAGGCACCTCGTAGGTCCCGCCGATGAGATAATCCGAGGCCCGGCGCACAAAGACGCGGATGCTGTGGCCATCGGTGGCGAGCCGGATGGCCCCCCGCCCCCGGTCGATGAGCACCTGCACATCGTCGAGAATGTCGGTGTAGAACTGGCCCGTCAGATCGCGAAACGCCATGCGGCGCTGCGCCATCCAGTCGGTGTCGCGAAACGGGTTCATGCCGTCGGCAAAAGCGAAGGATGGATCGGCCTGCTCGGTCGTAACAATACGGGTGGTCGTGCCATCGATGCCGTTTGAGCGCAGATGCACACCATTGCCGACGATGAGGATCAGGGCGGGCCTGTCCACGGGCCCGTTCCAGTTGGGCAGGAAGGTTTTGCAGGCGCGCGCATGTGCGATTTGCGCCGCAACAGCGGACGCAGAGAACTTGAGAATAGCCATGGGGATGTCTTTCCGTTTGGTGTGGGAGGGTCGACCCGCGCGGGCGGCATGGCCAACGCGCGGGTCGCGTGATGCCTCAGGCCGCTTGCGCGACCTCGCCGTCAGGTTCCGGGGTTTCCGCGATCGGCGCTGTCTCATCGCTGGCGACACCGGCGGTCTGCATCATCGGCGGGCACCAGGCGGCCACGGCAGCGCGCTGCGCGTCCGTGAGCGTGGCGAAAGGCTCGGCAAAGAGCTTGTCGCAGAAGGCGACGATCTCTTTCTTGCTCGACGAGGCCAGCGTCACCGCCTCCTGGGCCAGACCCAGATCCTCGCCGAGGATCTTCAGGAGCCAGGCCTTCTTGAAGCGGTTGAAGAGCGCCGCGTTCGGCGTCCAGTGGGCGCGAATGTCGGGCATGATCTCGATCTCGAACGCATGCATCAGGCTGTCGCGCTGGCGGTCCCGCGCGAAGCAGGACTGCGTGGTGCTGGCCGTGGCGTAGGCGACGAGTTTGGCCTTCTCGCCTGCCTCCAGCGCGCGAAACGCCGCGAACTGATCGGCGGGCGCACGGGTGTCATCGAGCCAGGACAGATCAAGCACATCATGCGCCGCCGCCACCTGCTCGAGCGAGGTCTCGTCGATCTCGTCCATCTTGGCGTGGCTGCGGTATTCCTTGCGAGCATCAATCTTGATCGCCTGCGTGACACTCATTCCGCTGGCCAGAACGTCGCTCACCAGCTTGAAGAGCGTCAGATCGAGCGTGGCCTCCGGATGCAGCGCCATCGCAGCCCCGAGCGCCATGGCCCGCTCGGTCTTGAGGTCTTCGGCCAGTGAGGCCGGATAGGTGATTTCGCCGGCGTCCGGGGCCTCCTCCCCGGTCGGGTTGGCCGAGGCGCCGCGCGCGCCCTCCTCTTTGACGGTGTCTTCCGGGCGCACGAGGCCCACATGGAGCGTGATCTGCCCACCCTGCCACGACGCGATCACGCCTGCACGGGAGAGGTCCTCGGCGCTATAGGCCTCCTGCAGGTCGCGGGCTTCCTCTTCCAGAGCGTCAACGCGCTCGTAAAGCGCGTTGTAGGCACCGTCCTCGAGCCCCTCATCCTCCATCTCGAGCTGCAATTTCTCAAGCTCGGCGCTGATCTCATCGATGCGCTTCTGGGCAGCCTCATCGGGCTCGATCGAGCCGGGATAGACGCGGCCGTAGTCGGCCATGGTCGCGTAATCATAGCGGACCATCGCATCGGCCCAGGCAAAGCCCAGCCTCATACGGGCCTCTTCGGCAGCGGCACCGAGCTTCTCGAGCAAGATGGTCTCGACCAGCGCCGCATCCTCGAGCACGGAATGCTCTTCCAGAAGGTCAGCCGCGACAGCACCGCCGCGTTCCTCGTAGTCCGCGCGCACGAAAGCCCCGATATCATCGCTGACCTGCACCCCGCGGGATTTGAGCGCCTGTCGGACGGTATAGGCCTGCAGATAGCCGCCGTCTTTCGTGAGCGCCTCGAAAACCTCGCGCTGCGCCTCCTGGCTCGGGTGCTCGGCGAAGGCCTTCATCGTGTCGAGCGTGATCACCTTGGCCCGGGCCGCGGTGCGGATCTCGGGGTGGATCAGGCCATAGCGCAACCGGCCTTTCACGGCGGCGACGGTCGTGCCGAATGTCTTCGCGATGGTCTCGGGCGTCTGGCCGTCGACCTCCATCATCCGGGCGAAGGCCTCGAACTCGTCGATGGCATTCATCGGGGCTTGCGTGATGTTCTCAGCAAGCGACAGCGCCGTGGTGACGTCGCACTCCTCAGGCACAAGGCGGCAGTCCACCTTGGTTTTCGCCGTGAACCCCTTGGCGGCCTTGTCGGCGGCCAGCTCCTTCAGCGCGGCATGGCGTCGGCCACCGGCAAGCACGGCGTATTTTCCGTCGAGTTTCTGGACCAGGAGCGGCTGGAGCAGGCCCAGCACGGCGATGCTGGCCTTCAGATGCGCGATGTTCTCGGGGTCATAAGTTTCCGGCGAGTTGCTGCGCACATTGGCGGGATGCGGGACCAGATCGCCGATCGCGACGGTAAGGGGAGCAAAGCTTGTGGTCATGGGATGTCCTTCTCGGTGGGTGAGATGCGGCCCGCGCGCTCGCGCGTGACCAATCCCCGGCTTCGGGGATCACAAAGACAGAAGGCCCACTCTCCCTTTGAGGGGTCAGTGGGCCTTCATCGCCTGGGGTGTCAGGAGGGGGTGTCCCCTGCCCTTCTACCAATCGCGCGCCAGCATGATGGTCAGCACGCGCATGGTGGTGGCGGGATTGTCCGGGGCTTCAGCCCCGTAACGGAAGTCGGAATCCGCTTCATAGAGATCGATCTTCCAGAACACGGTCTCGCCCCGGATCTCGACCGCCCCGAAATCGTGCCATCCCTCGGGATCATTCTCAGGCTCGAATGTGGCAAACTCACCGGTGGCCTTCACCGCCTCGGCCATAAAACCGTCCCCGGCCTCCATGAGCGAGCGGGTGACATGCATGCGGCCCTGGATGGGCTGCGCGGGCGGCACCCCGAGGCAGGCAAGCTTGCGGAACGCGTCGTTCTGCGCCGCGATCACACTCGGATCCGGCCGGTCTGGCTGGTGTCGTGCGGTACTGGTCATGGGTCTGTCCTTTGAGAAGTTGAAACACCCTTCCCAAAGCCCGCTTGCACTTTTCCGCTTGGCGGATAGAGCCAGACAGAACCAACACGTACCGCGCTACTTCAGAAGTCCGCTGTTCGGACATTGCTGCCGATGGCGACTTTTGAGCAAGAAACGGGTCGCGTGATCTGACTCGAACTGACACCTTCATTTCCGAGCAACAGCCCAAAGGGCCAAGTCGGAGGACTGTCTGTGTCATTATCGCTTTCTACCCATCACCAAATGACCGCGTTGGAATGGACCATGCTGCTGGCGCTCGCCACTGTCTGGGGCGGGTCATTTTTCTTCAACGCCATAGCCGTGCAGGAACTGCCTGTCTTCACCGTGGTGGTGTCCCGCGTCGCGCTGGCCGCCATTATCCTGCTGATGATTATGCGGCTGCGCGGCGAACGATTGCCCCGTGATCGACGAGTCTGGGTAGCCTTCTTGGGCATGGGATTTCTGAACAACGTGATCCCGTTTTCGCTGATTGTCTGGGGACAGCAGCATATCGCTTCGGGTATCGCCTCGATCCTGAATGCCTCGACACCGCTGTTCACAGTCGTTTTCGCGCACATTCTGACAAGCGATGAGCGCATGACGAGGGGTAAATTCACAGGTGTGCTGGTTGGCTTTGCCGGGGTTGCGGTGATGATTGGTATGGATGCGCTGCGCGAGTTGGGAACAGGCATCGTCGCGCAGTTGCTTTGCCTTGGCGGCGCGATTTCCTATGCCTTTGCTGGCATTTACGGACGCAGGTTCCGGACCATGGGTATTAGCCCGATGAGCACAGCGACCGGTCAAGTCGTCGCGTCAAGCATGATTTTGTTGCCAATCATGATGTTGGTCGACCAGCCTTGGACGCTTCCGGTCCCGAGCCTGACCGCCATCGGTGCGCTGATTGGCGTGGCCGTGATTTCAACGGCACTGGCCTATGTTCTTTACTTCCGCATCCTCGCCACAGCCGGGGCCACGAACCTGCTGTTGGTGACTTTCCTGATTCCGGTCAGCGCAATACTGCTTGGCACTCTCTTTCTCGGGGAAAGCCTTTTCGCGCGCCATTTTGTGGGCATGGCGCTGATTGGTATCGGTCTGGCAGCGATTGACGGAAGGCTGTGGCGGGCAGCTCGGGACGTAACCATTCATCCAAAAGGAACGCCAAATTGAGCAACGACGAACTGCGCTGGCACGCTATCGAGGTTTGTGACGTGAAGGCGGCAGGAACCTTCGTCTATGGCCGGGATTGTGACGGGATATATCACTCCCCCGTCTGTCGCCACCGCCCAGCAATCCGTGACGGGATCAGGTTCTTCGATACGCCGCAAGCCGCGCAGCGTCAGGGCTTCAAGGCCTGTAACGATTGCTACCCTGATCAAGCTGGTTGGCTGGTCGGAGCCAGCCGTTGGATGTGACGACCGTCCGCTCAGGGCTCGAAGCTGCCTTGCGGCAGTACAGCGACTTTTCCGTCAGGCGGCCTCAGCGCTGCCCCCAGCCCTGCCCGCCTCCGATCTGGCGATCAGGTAGTCGCAGGCGCGCTGCGCATCGGCCGCGTGCCGGAAGATCGCGCCCTTGTCCGACCGAAGAACCCGCAACCAGTTGTGCAGGTAGGCGGCATTCATCTCGAGCGTATGGGCCGTGAAGCCGAGCGTCTGACCCAGGAACACCGAGGTCAATTCCGCGACGATCTCCTCGCGCGCATAGGCGGTATTGCCGAACTTCGAGAGCCCGAAATCGCGGTTCAGCCGATGCGGGGCTTTCGTGGCATGGGCCAGCTCATGGGCCCAGACCCCGTAGAAATTGCGCGGGTCGTGGAATCGCGTGATGGACGGCATGTAAACCTTGTCCACGGGGGGCGAATAGTACGCTTCCGTCCCTGTGAAGACGGTCGTGATGTCGATGGCATCGAAAAATGCCTGCATATGCGGGATGGGCTCGGACGGCGGATGCTCGGGCGTGGGCTCCGGGTCGGGATAGAAGCTGTCGGGCAAGCCCTCGATCTGACAGGCATTGAACACGCGGTAGGATTTCTGAAAGCGGAAGATGCGGGCTTCCTCGGAGCGATCATCGCTCTCCGCGTGGTCATCCTCGCCGCCGGCGTCTTTCCGGCTTTGGCCGTAATAGACGACGACAGAGGATTTTTCGCCCTTGCGAACCTTTGCGTCCAACGCATTGGCCTGCGGCAGCGTCATCCAGAAGGGCGAGCTGTGGCCCGCCATCACGGTGCGCATGGTCAGCAGGAAGTTGTTGACCCCCTGATAGGGCTCACCGCCCACGCGCAGGGGGCGCGAGCTGCCGCCAGCGGTCCAGGGCTTGCGCCACGGCAGGACGCCGCGCTCGATGATGCGGATGATAGAGGTGGTCGCGGAAATTTGGACCAGTTGTTAAGGTGGATCGCATGACGAGAGAGACGATCCATAATGACGAAGAGAAAAATGCATACGCCTGA
>NZ_JBEPPX010000015.1:0-91215 GCF_040547535.1 Roseovarius sp. MBR-78 | reverse complement strand
CCGTGGTCAACAAGGCCGAACCGGCGCACACCCGCCCATGCGGCGCGCGCTTACGCGCCGCATGGGCCCATAATAGCACAATCTCCAGACACAAGGGCGAAGCCCGCCGCGCAGCGCCCGCACGCCCCGTCGCACCAAAGGTGTGCCGCTTATAATCGGCACGCCTTCGGCGTGACGGGCACCGCGCGGCTCATCTCTGAAACCGCCAACCGCCCCAGCCGGCCAACAAACGCTCCCCATCCAGCGACCGGCCACCTCGTCTCACATGCCGAACACCTACCCCCCGCCCTGCTCCTTGAGCACCCCCGCCAGGCGCGGGCCGCGCCAGCCCCGGCGCACCGGGCCGCGCACGCTCTCGTGGATACGCTCGGACATGTCGCGCCCCACGATGCGCGGGCCGCGCAGGAGCAGCACCTTGCTCCATCCCGTCCAGGTGCCCACCGAGGGCGCATCCACATCCTGCGGGAACCGCGCGCGCCAGCCCTCGGGCAGGCGCATGTGACAGCCCTCCATCCGCTCCAGCATCCACACCAGCGCGATATTGGCCAAGGGCCGCGCCGCGTGAAAGCCGCAAAGCTGCCCGCCCACATCCGAATGACAGCCGCGAAACCAGACCTGCTCGACATGGCCTTCGAAGTCCGGCGGACAGTCCCACAGCACCGGCGTATAGGCGCGCCGCGTCTCGTCGAGCGCCAGCGCGTGAAAGCCGTGCCGCGTGGTGCGGCCAAGGTGATGGTTGTGAAACCCGTGCTTGTCGGCGCGAAACCATCTCAGCAGCGGGATACGCAGGCCAAGCGCCTTGACGGTATCCCACACGCCGATCATCTCGACATGGGTTTCGGCGTGGCAATGGGCCTGCGCAAAGGCCCCGGCGGCGGGGCCGTGGGGGTCGCATTCGTAATACCGCCACGCCGCAAGCACATTGCGCTCGGTCGCCATTTCCGAGCGCAACAGGCCGATCCGGTCGATCACCCCCGCAAGCGAGCGCACCGCATAGGCCCCGCGCGAATAGCCCAGAAGGAATATCCGGTCGCCGGGGCGGTAGCGGCTGGCAAGATAGCCATAGGCGCGCCGGATCTGCCGGTTGATCCCGCGCCCGAGGATGATATCGCCGGTGGCGCGCCAGTCGCGCCACTGTATCCCCGCCTCATAGAACAGCGTGAGATCGGGGCCCGCCACCTCCTGCAACAGCTTGTAGGTGAGGCCCGCATTGGTCTCGCAGCCCTGCGCGAGGGTGGACATGGTGCCATCGAGGATCAGCACATGATCGACCGGCCCCCGGCGCGGGCCGCTGGCGGTATGCGCCTCGGTCGGGCCGGGGCGCAGCCAGTCATAGACCCTGCGTGTCCAGTTGCGCCAGCTCATCGGTTTCCTGCCACAGATCGCGCGGATCGGCCCCGCATCCCTCTATATAATCAAACTCTGCGGCAAAAATCCTGACATAGGGTAAAAATCACCGTGACCTCACCGTGACATGACCCGAAATTCCCCCTCACAACCGCGCGACCGTCACCACATCGCGCAGGCCATAGCCGTTGAACGCGGTACTGAGGCTCTGGGAATAGGCCCCCATCCCGGCGATCAGCACATGGTCACCCTCTTGCATGTCACCGGGCAGCGGCAGCGGATCGGGCAGCCGGTCGATGCTGTCGCAGGTGGGGCCAAAGATCACCCGCGCGACGGGCGCGCCCCTGCGCTCGGCACCACCGGGCGCGATCACGCGGATGCGGTCGGGCGCGCCGATATCGCGGATCTCGGTCAGCCCGCCATAAACCCCGTCGTTGAGAAACACCGCGCCGCCCGCGCGCAGCGCCTTGACCCGCAAGCCCAGCGTCATCGCCTCGGCCACCATCGCGCGCCCCGGCTCACACACGAGCGCGGGGGCATCCGCGCCGAAATGCCGCGCCACCTCGGCCCCGATATGGCCGAAGATCGCCGCCAGGTCGGGCGCGCCCCCGCAGCGATGCGAGGCAAACCCGCCGCCCACGTTGAGCCGACAAAGCCGCACCCCCGCCGCCCGCGCCACCCCGGCGGCAGCGGCAATATAGGCCCCCCACGCCCCCGGATCGGCGCATTGCGTGCCGGGGTGAAAGGTCAGCGAGGGCGCAAACCCGCGCGCCGCCACCGCGCGCAAGAGCATGGCCGCATCCTCCGGCCCCAGCCCGAATTTCTCTCCGAAATCATAGGCCGCGCCCGGCACGGGCAACGCCAGCCGCACGCTGATCTCGGCCCCCTCGGGCACATGGCCCGCGAGCTTGTCAAGCTCGCCCGCGCAATCCACCGACCAGACGCGCACGCCCAGCCGCGCCGCCTCTGCCACCTCGGCGCGAGAGCGCACCGGGTTGTGGTAATGCAGCACCGCACGGTTTGAGACCGCGCGCACCGCGTGCATTTCCTGCGGGCTTGCCACGTCAAAGGCACCGATCCCCGCCGTCACCAGATTGGCAAGCACCTCGCCCAGGGGATTGGCCTTGACCGCATAGCTCACCAGCCCCGGAAACCCCGCCTGAAAGCTGCGCGCCGTGGCCTGCAACCGGTCGGGCGAGAAATAGAGCACCGGCGCATCGGGCGCGCATCGTGTGAGGTGGTCAACCGGATCGGTCCAGGTTCTGGCGCGCTGCATCGGGGGCCTCTTTCGTTGCTTTTTCCCCACTTTGCGGCAAGGAAGTGTCGATTAGTCGCGTCACTTCGTATAATTATGCGTGCATTATTGGCAAAATGACGGCTTTGAAATGCAGATCGACGATACCGACCGCGCCCTGATCGCCCTCTTGCAGGACAACGCGCGCGCGCCCGTCGCCACGCTGGCGCGGCGCATGGGGCTGGCGCGCACCACCGTGCAGGCGCGGCTTGACCGGCTCGAAGCGGCGGGCGTGATCGCGGGCTACGCGCTGCGCCTCGGGGCCGAGGCACGCCCCGCGCTGCGCGCCACCGTGCTGCTGAGTATCGAGCCGCGCGCGGGCGCGGCGGTGCTGGCGCGGCTCAAATCGCTGCGCGAGGTGCGCCGCGTGCACACCACCTCGGGGCGGTTTGACCTGATCGTGACGCTCGAGGCCGAGACCACCACCGCGCTCGACGACACGCTCGACCGCATCGGCGAGGCGCGCGGCGTGCGCACCTCCGAAAGCCTGATCCATCTCGCCACGAAACTCGACCGGGGCGCGTGATCCGATCGCCGGACTATGGGTATTTTACCCAAGAAGAAACGCGCGCCGCGCGGATAGGGCGGCGCTTTGGCTTTTCCTTCGGGCGCAGATTGGCTAAGGCAGGCGAAACCCGTGATCTTGCAGGGATGAGACGTGATGGCGATGGACAAGACATTCGACGCGAAAACGGCCGAGGCGCGGCTTTACAAGGCGTGGGAAGAGGCCGGGGCATTCGCCGCCGGGGCCAATGCGAAGCCGGGCGCCGAGGCCTTCTCGGTCATGATCCCGCCGCCCAACGTGACCGGCAGCCTGCATATGGGCCACGCCTTCAACAACACGTTGCAGGATATCCTCGTGCGCTGGCACCGGATGCGCGGGCATGACACGCTGTGGCAGCCTGGCACCGATCACGCCGGGATCGCCACGCAGATGGTGACTGAGAAGGAAATGGCCGCGAATGGCGAGCCCTCCCGCGTGGAAATGGGCCGCGACGCGTTCGAGCGCCGGGTGTGGCAGCAAAAGATCAAGTCGCGCGGTACGATCATCGGACAGCTCAAGCGGCTGGGGGCGTCCTGCGACTGGTTGCGCGAGGCGTTCACCATGTCGGGGGCCCCAAACGCACCCGAGGGCGAAGAAGGCAATTTCCACGACGCGGTGATCAAGGTCTTTGTCGATCTCTACAACAAGGGGCTGATTTATCGCGGCAAACGCCTTGTGAACTGGGATCCGCATTTCGAGACCGCGATTTCCGATCTGGAGGTCGAGAATATCGAGGTGCCGGGCCATATGTGGCACTTCAAATACCCGCTCGCGGGCGGCGAGAGCTATGAATATGTCGAGCGCGACGCCGACGGTAACGTGACCCTGCGCGAGACCCGCGACTATATCTCCATCGCCACCACCCGGCCCGAGACGATGCTGGGCGATGGCGCGGTGGCGGTGCATCCCTCCGACGCGCGTTACGCGCCCATTGTCGGGAAACTCTGCGAAATCCCGGTTGGTCCCAAGGAGCATCGCCGCCTGATCCCGATCATCACCGATGACTACCCCGACCCCGATTTCGGCTCTGGCGCGGTCAAGATCACCGGCGCGCATGATTTCAACGATTACGCCGTGGCGCAGCGCGGGGGCATCCCGCTCTACCGCCTGATGGATACCCGCGCGCGGATGCGCAGCGATGGCGCACCCTACGCCGAGGCCGCCGCCCGCGCGCAGGAGATCGCCGAAGGCGCGGGTTGGACGCCCGAGGAAATCGACACGCTCAACCTCGTCCCCGACCACCTGCGCGGGCTGGACCGGTTTGAGGCGCGCGCGCGCGTCATCGAGGAAGTCACCAATGAGGGGCTGGCGGTCATGGTGCCGCAAGAGACGGGCGACCCGGTGCCGCTTGTGGAGTCGAAACCCATCATGCAGCCCTTCGGCGACCGCTCCAAGGTGGTGATCGAGCCGATGCTGACCGATCAATGGTTCGTGGATACCGCGCAGATCGTGCAACCCGCCATCGACGCGGTGCGCTCGGGCGAGGTCACGATCCTGCCCGAACAGGACGCCAAGGTCTATTTCCACTGGCTGGAGAATATCGAGCCGTGGTGCATCTCGCGCCAGCTTTGGTGGGGGCACCAGATCCCGGTCTGGTATGGCTTTGACCTGAGTTCGCCGGATTTCCGCGATGACGAGGGCGACGGCACGCTCGACCTGGCGGAAATGCTGCGCCTTCTCAACGAGGGCCATCTTGGCCCGCTGATGGAATGCGGCCCCGATTTCAGCGCGGTGTCGGAGGCCTATCACGACCGTCTCGCCGCCCTGCCCGTTCCGCTCGCGGCAATGCAGGTGGTCGAGGTCGAGAGCCGCGACGCAGCCCTGCACCGGCTGGCGCAATCGCTCGCCGATTACACCGCCACGCAAGACCCCACCCACCTCGTCTACCCGGTCTGGCGCGACCCCGACGTGCTCGACACCTGGTTTTCCTCCGGTCTCTGGCCCATCGGCACATTGGGCTGGCCCGAGGACACGCCCGAATTGCAGAAATACTTCCCCACCTCCGTCCTCGTCACCGGGTTCGATATCATCTTCTTCTGGGTCGCGCGGATGATGATGATGCAATATGCCGTGGTCGGTCAAAAGCCGTTCTCCCATGTCTATGTCCACGCCCTCGTGCGCGACGAGACCGGCAAGAAGATGTCCAAATCGCTTGGCAACGTGCTCGACCCGCTCGACCTGATCGACGAGTATGGCACCGATGCGGTACGCTTTACCCTCACCGCGATGGCCGCCATGGGGCGCGATCTGAAGCTCTCGAAAGAGCGCATCGCGGGCTATCGCAACTTCACCACCAAGCTGTGGAACGCCGCGCGCTTTGCCGAGATGAACGGCGCGACCGGGGCCAAAGGCCCCCGCCCCACGCCCACCGCCACCGTCAACACATGGATCATCGGCGAGACCGCCCGCACCCGCGCCGCCGTCGACGAGGCGCTGGAGAACTTCCGCTTCAACGACGCCGCCAACACGCTCTATGCCTTTGTCTGGGGCAAGGTCTGCGACTGGTACGTGGAATTTTCCAAACCGCTGCTGATGGATGGCGACGCCGAGACCCGCGCCGAGACCCAGGCTACGATGGCCTGGGTGATCGACCAATGCCTGATCCTGCTGCACCCGATCATGCCATTCGTCACCGAGGAATTGTGGTCCACCCTCGGGGACCGCGAGAAAATGCTGATCCATGCCGATTGGCCCGACTACGGCACCGACCTGATCGACCCCGCCGCCGACCGCGAGATGACCTGGGTGATCGCCCTCATTGAGCAGGTCCGTTCGGCGCGCGCGCAGATGCATGTGCCTTCGGGGCTGCATGTGCCGCTTCTGGTGACAGAGCTGAACGAGGCGGGCCGCGCGGCATGGGACAATAACGAGGCGATGATCCGGCGGCTGGCGCGCATCGACAGCCTGACCCATGTGGCAGGCTTTCCCAAGGGCTGCGTCACCGTCGCCGTCGAGGGCGGCAGCTTTGGCCTGCCCTTGGCCGATATCATTGATATCGCAGAGGAAAAATCGCGGCTGGAAAAGACGCTGGCAAAGATGGAAAAAGAGCTTGGGGGCCTGCGCGGGCGGCTGGGCAACCCGAAATTCGTCGAGAGCGCGCCCGAGGCGGTGGTGGCGGAGACCCGCGAGAACCTTGCCGCGCGCGAAGACGAGGCGGCCCGGCTGCGCGCCGCGCTCGACCGTCTCGCTGAGTTGGGCTGACGGGATGCCTCCGGCGGGGATATTTACGGCAAGATGACGGGCTTGCGCGGCTTCATCTTGCCAAAAATATCCATGCCCCGCCGGTCAGGCCCGTTCAGAACGGCACGTCATCCGCGCCAGTGATGAAACGCGCGACGACTTTTTTCACGCCCGCCTTGTCAAAGGCGATTTCAAGCTTGTCGCCCTCGATGCCGACAATCTCGCCATAGCCGAATTTCTGGTGAAAAACGCGCTCGCCGACGCTGTGCGAACTCACCGCCTGCGCGTCGATCACCGGCGATCGGGCCTCGCTTGGTTGGCTCATCGGGCGTTCGCCACCGCGCGCCTGCAACCGCCGCCAGCCCGGTGAATTATAGACATTGGCCTGCGCCACGCGGCTCTCGATCCCCGAGGCGGCCGCGCCGTAACTGCCGCCATAAAGCCCCGGCGGCGTGAGTACCTCGACATGATCTTCGGGCAATTCGTCGATGAAGCGCGAGGGCATCTGGCTCTGCCACTGCCCGTAGACCCGCCGGTTACCCGCGAAGGAAATCGTGCAGACCTCCTCGGCGCGGGTGATGCCGACATAGGCAAGGCGGCGCTCCTCCTCGAGGCCCCGCGTGCCCGACTCGTCCATCGAGCGTTGCGAGGGGAACAGCCCATCCTCCCATCCCGGCAGGAAAACGGCGGGAAATTCCAGCCCCTTGGCGGCGTGGAGCGTCATCAGCGTGACCTTCTCGCCCGCCTCCTCGCTCTCGTTATCCATGATGAGGCTGACATGTTCGAGAAAGCCTTGCAGGTTCTCGAACCCTTCCAGGGCCTTGACCAGTTCCTTGAGGTTTTCCAGCCGCCCCGGTGCCTCGGGCGTCTTGTCGTTCTGCCACATGCCCGTGTAGCCGGATTCGTCGAGGATGATCTCGGCCAGTTCAATATGGGTGATTGCAGGATCGCCCACCATCCGGCCCCAGCGCGCGAGACCGTCGAGAAGCCGCGCCAGCTCCACCGCCCCCTTGCCGGTGATCCCCTTCTGATCCAGAAGCATCCGCGCGCCCGTCACCAGCGGCACGCCGTTTTGCCGCGCGGTCACCTGGATTTTCTGCTGCGCCTTGTCGCCAAGGCCGCGCTTGGGGGTGTTCACGATCCGCTCGAACGCCAGATCGTCGGCGGGCGAGACCACCAGCCGAAAATAGGCCATCGCGTCGCGGATCTCCATCCGCTCGTAGAACCGCGGTCCGCCGATCACGCGGTAAGGCAGGCCGATGGTGAGGAACCGATCCTCAAAAGCGCGCATCTGGTGGCTGGCACGCACGAGAATGGCCATGTCATCGAGACCAAAGGCGCGCATCCCGCGCGTGCCGCGGCTCATCGCTTCGACCTCTTCACCGATCCAGCGCGCCTCTTCCTCGCCGTCCCAATGGCCGATCAGGCGCACCTTCTCGCCCTCCTCGGCCTCGGTCCACAACTCCTTGCCAAGCCGGTCACGGTTGCCCGCGATCACGCCCGAGGCGGCGGCGAGGATATGCGGGGTGGAGCGATAATTCTGTTCCAGCCGGATGACGGCGGCGCCGGGAAAATCCGTCTCGAACCGCAGGATATTGCCCACCTCGGCCCCGCGCCAGCCATAGATCGACTGGTCATCATCGCCCACGCAGCAGATATTCTTGTGTCCACCCGCAAGAAGGCGCAGCCACAGGTATTGGGCGACGTTGGTATCCTGATATTCGTCGACGAGGATATATTTGAACCAACGCTGATACTGCGCCAGCACGTCCCCGTGGGTCTGAAATATCGTCACCACGTGCAAGAGCAGATCGCCGAAATCGACGGCGTTCAACTCCTTCAGGCGCGCCTGGTAGAGCCGGTAAAGCGCCGGCCCCTTGCCGTCATAAGCGCTGGCCTCGCTGGCGGGCAGGTTGTTGGGCGTCCAGGCGCGGTTCTTCCACTGGTCGATGATCCCCGCGAGCATCCGTGCGGGCCAGCGTTTGTCATCTATATTGGCGGCCTGAACCAGTTGCTTGAGCAGGCGCAACTGGTCATCGGTATCGAGGATGGTGAAATTCGACTTGAGATCAACCAATTCGGCGTGACGCCGCAACAGCTTGACGCAGATCGCGTGAAAGGTGCCCATCCACCTTAACCCCTTATCGAGGTTGACCGGGTAACGAGCGACACGCTCTTTCATCTCTTTTGCAGCCTTGTTCGTAAAAGTAACTGCTAGGATCTCGTCCGAGCGCGCGCGCCGCGTATGAAGAATTTCAGCTATGCGGGAGATCAATGACCGGGTCTTGCCCGTTCCAGCACCAGCAAGAACAAGCAAAGGTCCGTCCAGTGTTGTAGCCGCCTCAAGTTGCGCTGCATTTAGCCAGTCGAGATGCGGAGAAGGCCGCGCGGCCATGGCGCGGGCGGCGAGGCTTGCGCCCTCGAAGGCGTCGGAATCGTCATATGTGCTCATGGCTGCCAAACTAGCCTGCCCGGCGCACGAGATAAAGCCAATGTTCGGGATACGTTCCGCGCGCGTCTCCCCTCTGGACAAGCCGCTGAAAACCCGTGCAAATGAGGCATGAACCTGCACGCAAGATACCCCGCCCTCTCGGATCTACGCGCCCGCGCGCGCGCGCGCATACCCCGCTTTGTCTGGGAATATCTCGACAGCGGCACCGGGGTGGAGGCGACCAAGGCGCGCAATCGCACCATGCTCGACCGGGTGCTGCTCAGCCCCTCGATCCTGCATGGCGAGATTGCGCCGGACCTCGCCACGACGCTGCTGGGCGAGACATACACCCTGCCCTTGGGCATCGCGCCGGTGGGTATGTCGGGCCTCATCTGGCCCGAGGCAGAGCATCATCTGGCGCGTGCCGCAACCGCATTGGGCATTCCCTACACGCTCTCGACCGTGGCGACGGTGAGGCCCGAGGATGTCGGGCCGCATCTCGACGGGCGCGGCTGGTTCCAGATGTATCCGCCGCGCGACGAGGGCATTCGCGCCGACATGCTGGGTCGCGCGCGCAAGGCGGGGTTCTCGGTCTTGGTGCTGACCGTCGATGTGCCGGTTGCGAGCCGCCGCGAGCGGCAGGTGCGCTCGGGGCTGACCACGCCACCGAAACTCACCCCGCGCCTGATGGCGCAGGTGGCGCGCTGCCCGGTCTGGGCGATGGGCATGGCGGGCAAGGGCCTGCCCCGGATGCGGCTCATCGACGATTACGCAGGCGCGGTGAAGGGCCTGCCCTCGACCAAGCACGCGGGTTACCTGCTGCGCACCTCGCCGGATTGGGACTATCTGCGCTGGCTGCGCGCGCATTGGCAGGGGCCGCTCATCGTCAAGGGCGTGAGCCGCGCCGAGGATGCGACCGCGCTTGAAAAAGAGGGCGTCGATGCGATCTGGATCTCCAATCACGCGGGTCGGCAGTTCGACGCCGCCCCCGCCACCATCGAGGCGCTGCCCGGTATCCGCGCGGCAACCACGCTGCCGGTGATCATCGACGGCGGGTTTGAGGGCGGGCTTGATATCCTGCGCGCCGTGGCCCTTGGCGCGGATTTCGTGATGATGGGGCGCGGCTGGCATTATGCGCTTGGTGCGCTCGGGGCGGCAGGCCCCGCGCATCTGGCCGATATCCTGGCGCAGGACCTCAAGGCCAATATGGGCCAGCTTGGCCTGCACCGGGTTGCCGACGCACCAAGCCGCCTGAGCGGCCTGCCCTGAGAGCGAAGATCAGCGGAAATTCAATCCCTTATCAGAAAATGTATTACAATGTATATACAAAGCATATGCATTATGCGATAGTGCCACGCGACACGGGAGAGCAAACGGATGCCTGCGGACGGACGCAAGAAACAAGATCGCAAGGACAGCCAGTTGATCATTCGCATCAACAGCGCCGACCGCGACGCGTTTCTGACCCTGTGCGAGACGCTTGATACAAGCGCCGCGCGCGAAATCCGCCGCTTCATCCGCGAGTTCACCCTGTCGCATCGAGATGACGCCACCGAGACGGCGGCATCACCACAATCCGAAGAGAAGGAGCCAGAGACATGGCCAAGAAAGCCAAAATCAAAGACCTCAAAAAAGAAGTGAAACTGCGCGCGGCCAAGGTGTCGCGGCAGAAAGCCAAGCTCAAATCCGCACGCAAGGCGCTCAAGAAAGCGGCCTGACGCGCAGTTGCGCGACGACCGGCCCAGCATCGGGCCGGTCGTGTCATATTCCATATCAACAGGAAAACGACCGTGTCCTCATTGACAGATATTCGCGGCATCGGCCCCGCCCTTGCCAAGGCGCTAGAAACCCTTGGGATCACCAGCCCAGACGTGCTGGCCCGCGCCGAGCCGTCGGCGCTGACCGCTTTGCGCGGCATCTCGCCGGGGCGCGCGCAGGCTTTCATCGCCGCCGCATCGGCGCTGAGCGCACCCGAACCCGCACCGGCCCCAGAGGCCCCGCAAGCGGCAGAGGCCGCCCCCGCAGAGACGGAGGAAAAGGCCAAAAAGAAGGACGGGGAAAAGAAAGCCAAGAAAGCGGCAAAGGCCCCCGCCAAAGACAAAGCCAAGGGCAAGACCAAGGGTAAAGACAAGGCCAAGGGTAAAGACAAGGCCAAGGGCAAAGGTAAGGAAAAAGCCAAGGACAAGACCAAGGCCTCGAAAAAGAAGAAAGCCGCCAAATCCTCCAAGTAAGCGCCCCGGCCCTGTAGGCCCGCCCTGCCTGCACAGCAGCAAAATCCCCGCCCCGGCGGAATGCTGCATTGCGCAAACCTTTCACAAATCCTACAAGATGCCAGCGCCGCAGTGCGGCAAAGGACCACAGACCATCGGGGGGAGAGCGCCAGTGGCCGAATTCCGGAAAATCCTCATCGCCAACCGTGGCGAGATCGCCATTCGCGTGATGCGCGCGGCCAATGAGCTTGGCAAGCGCACCGTCGCGGTCTTTGCCGAAGAGGACAAGCTGTCGCTGCACCGCTTCAAGGCCGACGAGGCGTATCGGATCGGCGAGGGGATGGGGCCGGTCGCGGCGTATCTGTCCATCGAGGAGATCATCCGTGTGGCGAGGCTCTCGGGCGCGGATGCGATCCATCCGGGCTATGGCTTGCTCAGCGAAAACCCCGATTTCGTCGATGCCTGCGCCGCGGCCGGGATCACCTTTATCGGCCCCAAGGCCGAGACCATGCGCGCGCTTGGCGACAAGGCCAGTGCCCGCCGCGTGGCGATTGAGGCCGGCGTGCCGGTCATCCCCGCGACCGAAGTTTTGGGCGAGGATATGGACAAGATCCGCGCCGAGGCTGAGGCGGTAGGATACCCCCTGATGCTTAAGGCAAGCTGGGGCGGCGGCGGGCGCGGGATGCGCCCCATTCTGGAGCCGTCAGAGCTTGAGGAGAAGGTGCGGGAAGGCCGGCGCGAGGCCGAAGCCGCATTCGGCAATGGCGAGGGCTATCTGGAAAAGATGATCGAGCGCGCGCGCCATGTCGAGGTGCAAATTCTGGGCGACAGCCACGGCAATATGTATCACCTCTTCGAGCGGGATTGTTCCGTGCAGCGCCGCAACCAGAAGGTCGTGGAGCGCGCGCCCGCCCCCTATCTTTCGGAGGCACAGCGCGAGGAAATCTGCCAGCTTGGCTATAAAATCTGCAAACATGTGAATTACGAATGCGCCGGCACGGTCGAATTCCTGATGGATATGGACAGCGGCAATTTCTATTTCATCGAGGTCAACCCCCGCGTGCAGGTCGAACACACCGTGACCGAGGAGGTCACCGGCATCGACATCGTGCAGGCGCAGATCAAGATCGCTGAGGGCAAGACCCTGACCGAGGCCACCGGCAAGGCCAGCCAATACGACATCACGCTCAACGGCCACGCCCTGCAAACCCGGATCACCACCGAGGACCCGCTCAATAATTTTATCCCCGATTACGGCCGCATCACCGCCTATCGCAGCGCCACCGGCATGGGCATCCGGCTTGATGGCGGCACCGCCTATTCCGGCGGCGTGATCACGCGCTATTATGACAGCCTGCTGACCAAGGTCACCGCCCACGCCCAGACGCCTGAGGCGGCGATTGCCCGGATGGATCGCGCGCTGCGCGAGTTCCGCATTCGCGGGGTGAGCACGAATATCGCCTTTGTCGAAAACCTGCTGAAACACCCGACCTTCCTCGAAAACCAATACACCACCAAGTTCATCGACACCACGCCCGAGCTTTTCAAGTTCACCAAGCGGCGCGACCGGGGCACCAAGGTGCTGACCTATATCGCCGACATCACCGTGAACGGCCACCCCGAGACCACGGGCCGCGCCAAACCGGCGGACGTGAAACCGCCGCGCCCGCCCCTGTCGCTGGCCGAACCTGCGCCGGGCACCAAGACGCTGCTGGATAAGCAAGGCGCCAAGGCCGTGGCCGACTGGATGCTGGCGCAGGATCGCCTTCTGCTCACCGACACCACCATGCGCGACGGGCATCAATCGCTTTTGGCAACGCGCATGCGCTCGATTGACATGATCCGCGTGGCCCCCACCTATGCCGCCAACCTGCCGGGTCTCTTCAGCGTCGAATGCTGGGGCGGGGCGACGTTTGATGTGGCCTATCGCTTCTTGCAGGAATGCCCGTGGCAGCGCCTGCGCGACCTGCGCGCCGCCATGCCGAACCTGCTGACGCAGATGCTTTTGCGCGCCTCCAACGGGGTGGGCTACACCAACTATCCCGACAACGTGGTGCAGGAATTCGTGCGCCAAGCCGCCGAGACCGGGGTGGATGTGTTCCGCGTGTTTGATTCGCTCAACTGGGTGGAAAACATGCGCGTCGCCATGGATGCGGTGATCGACAGCGGCAAGATATGCGAGGGCACGATCTGCTATACCGGCGATATCCTTGACCCGGACCGCGCCAAATATGACCTGAAATATTACGTTGGCATGGCGAAAGAGCTTCAGGCCGCAGGCGCGCATGTGCTGGGCCTCAAGGATATGGCGGGGCTCTTGAAACCGGCCTCTGCCAGCGTTCTGGTGAAGGCGCTGAAGGAAGAACTGGACATCCCCGTCCATTTCCACACCCATGACACATCCGGCATTGCCGGGGCCACCATCCTTGCCGCCGCCGAGGCGGGCGTTGACGCGGTCGATGCCGCGATGGATGCGTTTTCGGGCGGCACCTCGCAGCCCTGCCTTGGCTCCATCGTCTCTGCCCTCAGCCACACGCCGCGCGATACCGGCCTGCCCATCGAGCGTATTCGCGAGATTTCCAACTATTGGGAACATGTGCGCGCGCAATATGTGGCGTTTGAAAGCAGCCTTCAGGCCCCGGCGTCAGAGGTTTATCTGCACGAGATGCCCGGCGGGCAGTTCACCAATCTCAAGGCGCAGGCGCGCAGCCTTGGCCTTGAAGAAAAATGGCCCGAAGTGGCGCGCACCTATGCGGATGTGAACCAGATGTTCGGCGATATCGTCAAGGTCACGCCGTCCTCCAAGGTCGTGGGTGACATGGCGCTGATGATGGTGAGCCAGGGCCTGAGCCGCGCCGATGTCGAAGACCCCGCGCGCGACGTGGCCTTTCCCGACAGCGTCATTGATATGATGCGCGGCAACCTTGGCCAGCCGCCGGGCGGCTTTCCCGAGGCCATCGTGAAAAAGGTGCTGAAAGACGAGCGGCCCAATACCGAACGCCCCGGCAAGCACCTTGCCCCCGTCGATATCGAGGCCACACACCGCGATGTGGTGGCCGAGCTTGACGGCAAGGAGATCGACCGCGAGGATCTGAACGGATATTTGATGTATCCCAAGGTGTTCCTCGATTACATGGGGCGCCACCGCCAATATGGCCCGGTGCGCACTCTGCCCACGCGGACCTTCTTTTACGGGATGGAGCCGGGCGAGGAAATCAGCGTCGAGATCGACCCCGGCAAGATCCTCGAAATCCGCCTGCAAACCCTGGGCGAGACCAGTGAGGACGGCGACGTGAAGGTGTTCTTTGAGTTGAACGGCCAGCCCCGCGTGATCCGCGTGCCGAACCGTCTGGTGAAATCCACCACCGCCAGCCGCCCCAAGGCCGAGAGCGGCAACCCGGCGCATATCGGCGCGCCAATGCCCGGCGTGGTGGCCACCGTCGCGGTGCAGGCGGGCCAAAGCGTCAAGACCGGCGACATGCTGCTGACCATCGAGGCGATGAAGATGGAAACCGGCATCCATGCCGAGCGTGACGCGGTGGTAAAGGCCGTGCATGTGACACCGGGCGGGCAGATCGACGCCAAGGATCTGCTGGTCGAGTTCGAGTAATCACGCCGCACCATCCTCCGGCTTGACCGGAGGAACTCCCGCGTCGTGCAGCGTGACCCGCCCCCCGCTTTCGCGGGGGGGACGGGGCGCGCCTAAAGCCCCATCGCGCGGTAGCTGTCGGCGACGCGCGCGATCGACACGAGATAGGCGGCGGTGCGCAGGTCAGCCACATCCTCGCGGCCCTGCCAGATCTCGCGCATCGACTGATAAGCGGTGCGCATCGTGTCATCGAGCCCCGAGCGCACCAGCTCCAGCTCGCCCGCGCCGCGCAGGTATTTCTGCTTGAAATCGGGCGAGATTTCCCAGGCATCGCCCAGCCCGCGATTGAGCCGTTCAAGCTCTTTCACGATCAACTCATGGCGCGCCTCTTCCTGCCGCCGCCCGATCCGGCCAAAGCGGATATGGCTGAGGTTCTTGACCCATTCGAAATAGGACACCGTCACACCGCCCGCATTGGCATACATGTCGGGGATGATGACCGTGCCCTTCTGCCGAAGGATCTCATCCGCGCCCGCCGTGATCGGCCCGTTCGCCGCCTCGATGATGAGCGGCGCAGTGATCCGCGCGGCGTTCTCGAGGTTTATCACCCCCTCCAGCGCCGCCGGCACGAGAATGTCACACTGATGCTCGAGCACCTTGGAGCCGTCGCGGATAAATTTGCCGTCGGGATAACCATCAACGCCGCCATGCCGCGCAATCCAGCCGCGCACCGCCTCCACGTCAAGCCCGCTCTCTCCGATCAGCGCGCCATCGCGCTCGATGATCGCGGTGATCTTGCAGCCGTCTTCCTCTTGCAGGAACTTGGCCGCGTGATAGCCGACATTGCCAAGGCCCTGCACCACCACCCGCTTCCCGTCGAGCGTGCCCGAAAGCCCCGCCTTGGCCACGTCCTCGGGGTGGCGAAAGAACTCGCGCAGCGCGTATTGCACGCCGCGCCCGGTGGCCTCGGTCCGGCCCTGAATGCCGCCGCCGTTCACCGGCTTGCCGGTCACGCAGGCGCGATAGTTGATATCGGTGGTGGCCATGCGCTTGTATTGATCGGCGATCCAGGCCATCTCGCGCTCGCCGGTGCCCATATCAGGGGCGGGCACGTTCTGCGCCGGATGGATCAGGTCGCGCTTTATCAGCTCATAGGCGAAACGGCGGGTGATCTGTTCAAGCTCGTGCTCATCCCATTCGCGCGGGTCGATGCGAAGCCCGCCCTTGGAGCCGCCGAACGGCACCTCGACCAGCGCGCATTTATAGGTCATGAGCGCGGCCAGCGCCTCGACCTCGTCCTGGTGCACGGCCATGGCGTAGCGGATGCCACCCTTTACCGGTTCCATATGCTCGGAATGCACGCTGCGATAGCCGGTAAAGGTCTGGATGCGGCCGCGCAGGCGCACGCCGAAACGCACCGTGTAGGTGGCGTTGCACACGCGGATCTTTTCCTCCAGCCCCGGCGACAGATCCATCAACGAGACCGCGCGGTTGAACATCAGATCGACGCTTTCGCGGAATGTCGGCTCTTTTCTCTGTGCCATCGGCTTTGCTCCCCGTTTTACCCACGGCTTGACGCCGCCCTTGCCAGGATGGTTACGGGGTTGGCTTGCAATGTCCAGCGCGAATCAGTGTGCGGACCTGTTCAAGACGCCGGAAAACCGCGCGTCCAGACGGCTCATTGTCGCCCGCCTACGAACAATCTATCCGTTTCTTTTTTTAATGTTTTTACATATGGTTAACATCTTCCTGTTGCCCGCCCCCTGCCCTATTTCGACCACATTTACACGCGATGCAATCACGTCCTCGACCCGCCTTTTGTGCGGTGCTTGGCGTTCGGACATGAGAGGTGATTGACATGGGTAAACGTATTGCGCGACCGCTCCGGGCCCCTGACGAAGACACGGCACGGCTCTTCCTGCGCGATGAACGCGGCTCGGTCACGGCCTTCGCATTCTTCATCTTCCTCATGATGCTTCTCGTGGGTGGCCTCGCGGTCGATACGATGCGTCACGAGATGGTGCGCGCCCGCATGCAGGCCACGCTCGACCGTGCGGTGCTGGCCGGGGCCAAATCGAGCGACGCCAAGGAGGCACGCGCCACCATTGAGGATTATTTCGCCAAGGCCGATCTCACTCAATATCTCGAGGCCGAGCAGGATGGCGATATCGCGATCCACCTCAATTCCGCACGCGTCGCGGCCCGCGCCTCGGGCACGATAGACACCTACCTGATGAAGCTTGCGGGCGTCAAAACCCTTTCTGCGGGCGGCTCTTCCGCAGCCGAGGTGCGCGTGCCCAAGCTTGAAATCTCGCTGGTGGTGGATGTGTCCGGCTCCATGGCCGGCACAAGGATGAGCCGGATGAAAGTCGCGGCCAAGCAATTCGTATCGACGATCTTCAACACCTCGGAGCCAGGCAACTCGGTCATCTCCTTCGTGCCGTTCAGTTGGACAGTGACGCCACCGCAAACGGTTTTCGACACGCTGGCCGTCAACGTCACGCATAATTATTCCACCTGTCTGCGGATGAATGCCGCCGATTACCAGCACGCGACGCTGACCTCCGGGGCTTCGGCCCTCAGCAATGGCGTGCCGGTCGACCAGATGATCTATACCTCGCTCTATGGCGGTTTCGACAATCTCCAGGCCACATCCAGGTCGTGCTACACCGACGAATACATGTTCTTTTTGCCCTACTCGACCAGCGAAGCCGCTCTACACGCCAAGATCGACTCGCTTCAACCGGCCGGCAATACCAGCGGCCACGAAGGGATGAACTGGGGGGCGGCCCTGCTCGACCCGAGTTTCCGACAGATTTCGGCGGCGCTGATCGCAAATGGCGAGGTCGATGCATCGCTGGCCAATATCCCGGCCAATTACGACGAGGGCGAGACCCTCAAGGTCATCGTCATGATGTCGGACGGGGCCAACACAGAGTCGTATTTCTTCGACAAGAGCAGCCCGAAATACCGCGGCCCGAATTCCGACCTGTTCGAGGTAAAATTCCAGGATCGCGTGTTCAAATACGCCTATCACATCTACCAGCACAGAATCCGCTACGACGAGAGCCGCTGCGGCCGCAGAAACTGGGAATGCGTCTACGAGGCCAACGGTCCCGAGAAATCGGTCTATTACCTGCGCTACCCCTGGGGCGGCTGGTATTGGAGCATCGATGATGGTCGCTGGATCACCGATCACGACTTCGACAATCTCGATGATACGCTAGGCGGCTATATCTCGACTGAGCAACTGAGCTGGGAAATGGCCTGGGGCCGGATGTCGCCGAGCTACTACAACGATATTACCGGCGACTCGCGCCCGTGGAACGACTATGTCGGCTCGGAACAGGTGGGCAGCCTCGAAAAGGATGCGCGGATGCGCGATGTCTGCGGCGCGACCAAGGGCAAGGGCGTGGTGGTCTATGCCATCGGCTTCGAGGTGCCCCAGGGCGGGCGTGCCGAGGATGTGCTGTCGGATTGTGCCAGCTCGACCAGCCATTACTACCGCGCCAACACCACCGATATCAGCGCGGTGTTCAATTCCATCGCCGCCAACGTCCAGAACCTGAGGTTGACCCAATGATTGCGCGCCTCATCCAACGCCTGCGCCGCCTGCATCGCGAGCAGGGCGGCTCTGCCTCCGTCGAGTTCGTGATCCTCGCGCCCTTCTTCATCATGTTCATCGCCTTCGCGATCGAGTTGGGGATGCTGTCGGTGCGCGCGTCCATGCTGGAGCGCGGGCTGGATATCGCGGTGCGCCAGGTCCGGCTTGGCACCGGCACCGCGCCCTCGCACGACCAGATCAAGGATATTATCTGCGACAACGCCTCGGTGATCGCCGATTGCGATACCAAACTGCGGCTGGAAATGATCCCGACCGACCTGCGCAACTTTACCACGCTCGACGCCACACCGGATTGCACGGATGCCGCTGAGCCGTCCAAGCCGGTGCGCAATTTCATCCCCGGCGGTCAGAACCAGCTCATGCTGCTGCGCGTCTGCCTGAAATACAGCCCGCTTTTCCCCGAGCAAATGCTGGGCGAGGCATTGACCAGGGGAACGGATGGCGATGTGGCGCTCACAACCGTGTCGGCCTTTGTGCAGGAGCCAATCTGATGAAATGGATCAACACAATCACCCGCCGGTTCCGCCGCGACGAGCGCGGCACCGTCGCCGTCGAGACCGTGCTCATCGCGCCGCTTCTGATCCTCGGCCTGTTCTTTTCCTACGAGGCCTATGGCCTGTTTCGCCAGCAAAGCCTGCGCGAGAAGGCAACCTATACCGTGGCAGACATCCTGTCGCGCGAGACCGCCGTGGTGACCGATCCCTATATCGACAACGTCAAGCGCGTGTTCGACATGATGGCCGGAACGGATGAGGCGCAGTTGCGCATCTCGGTCGTGCGCTATCACAACGACCCGGGCCAGGGCATCGACGAGTTCGATCTGCGCTGGTCCGAGGTGCGCGGCGGCGGCCCGCTCAGCCCGCTGACCGACGCCATTGTGCGCAAGGCCCATGCGACCTTTCCGATCATGGAGGATGGCGAGGATATCATCTTTGTCGAAAGCCGCGGCGGCTTTACCTCGCCTGTGACCACCGGCTATTTCGCCGAAAACCTGCTCGAAACCCGCATGTTCGTGATCCCGCGCTTCGCACCGCAGATCTGCTTTACCGGGGTCTGCGTGCCGGGCACGAGCTAAAGAATGTTGCCTGTCTTATCCTGAACCCGGCCTTTGAGGTATAAAGCTGCCACTGCCCCCCGCGTCATTCATGACAGGTGGGCCTGCGGCGGCTCCGAGGTTTAAATCAGAGCCGACATCAGAAACAGGGAAGCGCCACGCACAGCCGTTGCGGGACCCACCCGACGGACGGGCACCGCAACGGTTCGGCACATCATACTGGCTGGCAGCAACGCGCCCCGACCCTGCTCAGCGCAGGATCGACCGCCCGGCATAGATCGCCGTCTCGCCCAGCATTTCCTCGATGCGGATCAACTGGTTGTATTTCGCCAGTCGGTCCGAGCGCGCGAGCGAGCCGGTCTTGATCTGCCCGCAATTGGTGGCCACCGCCAGATCGGCGATGGTGGCATCCTCGGTCTCGCCCGAGCGGTGGCTCATCACGTTGGTCATGCGCGCGCGATGCGCCATCTCGACGGCCTGAAGCGTCTCGGTCAGGGTGCCGATCTGGTTGACCTTGACCAGCATCGAATTGGCCGCGCCCCGCTCGATCCCCATGGCCAGTCGCTCCGGGTTGGTCACAAAGAGGTCATCGCCGACAAGCTGCACCTTGGCACCAAGCGCCTTGGTGAGGGCGATCCAGCCCTCCCAATCGTCCTCGGCCATGCCGTCCTCGATCGACAGGATCGGGTAATCGGCGCAGAGCGCTTGCAGATATGCAACATTTTCCTCGCTCGACAGGCTCAGACCCTCGCCGGAAATTTCATATTTGCCACCTTTGTAATATTCCGTCGCCGCGCAATCGAGCGCGAGGTAGATATCCTCGCCGGGCCGGTATCCCGCCTTCTCGATGGATTTCAGAATGAAATCGAGCGCGTCGCGCGTGCTCGACAGGTTGGGGGCAAACCCGCCTTCGTCGCCCACGCCGGTGGCGAGGCCGGCCGCCGACAGTTCTTTTTTCAGCGTGTGGAACACTTCCGAGCCCATGCGCACCGCGTCGCGGAGCGTGTCCGCGCTCACCGGCATGATCATGAATTCCTGGATGTCGATGGGGTTGTCGGCGTGTTCGCCGCCATTGATGATGTTCATCATCGGCACCGGCAGGACGCGCGCCGAGGTGCCGCCGACATAGCGGTAAAGCGGCTGCGCGCTGTAATCGGCGGCGGCCCGCGCACAGGCGAGCGAGACGCCGAGGATCGCGTTCGCGCCAAGCCGTGCCTTGTTGGGCGTGCCGTCAAGCTCGATCATGGTCTCGTCCACGGCCACCTGCTCGGTGGCGTCGATGCCCAGAAGCGCCTCGGCGATCTCCCCATTGACGCTGGCACAGGCCTCGAGCACGCCCTTGCCGCCGTAGCGGGACGCGTCGCCGTCGCGCTTTTCCACCGCCTCATGCGCGCCGGTCGAGGCCCCCGAGGGCACCGCCGCGCGGCCCAGCGTGCCGTCCTCCAGCGTGACCTCGACCTCGACGGTCGGGTTGCCCCGGCTGTCAAGGATTTCGCGGGCGTGAATGTCGATGATGCTACTCATGGCGTGGGTGTCCCAAGGTTGAGAAAATCTGCCCACCCCTTACCAAGAAACCCCGCCGATGCAAGCGCGGGCCGTCACCCCCGGCCTGTCATCCCCTGTCGATACGCAGCATGAGCAGCCCGGTTTCGGGGCATATCCCGGTGCGGGTCTGGTGCTGCACGCGCAGCGTCTCGACGAATGCGGCGGCCTCTGCCTCGGTCTCGGGATTGCGCGGCGCGGGCGGGTTGAACACCAGCCCCACCGCGTGCCGCGCGATGCGCAGCATCTCGGCCACCGCCTCGGGCCAGCTTGCCACCGGGCCATAGGCATCGAGCGCCTGATGACACAGCACCAGATCGAAACCGCCGCTGTCGAAACCATAGGGCCGCGCGCGCCCGTCGAAATGCGCGCAGTCAAGCCCCACTTCGCGATGAATCGCCTCGTAGGGGTTGCGCGCCACGCCGTCCGGGCCGGTCGCGAAATAATCGCGGATGGTCACGCGGTGCCCGTAATGACCATAGACATCGGCCACGCCGCAGCCCCCCGCCGACAGGTCGAGCACCGAAAGCGGGGCGGATGTGGTTATCTCGGGGAACATCACATGCGCGCGCGCCAGTTCGCGCAGCGCGTTCAGCCCGCGATACTGGTATTTGAGCGGGATGCGATGGCTCACGCGCGCCATCACCGGCAGCGCATAGGGCCGCATCAGCGCCGCCGGCAGATCAAACCCGCCCTCGCGGTGCCAGTCGATCAACCTTTCGATCCTGCGGTGCCAGATGCGCTGTTTTCCCTTGGGAAATTGCCGCCGCGCGACATGGGGCCGCTCGCGCGCCGCCGCGTCATAGGCTGCCTCTTCGGCGGCGACATAAACCGCGACCGGATCATGTATCTTCATTGGAAGACCTGCTCGATACTATTTTATTGCAATATTTATCGGCGACCCGATGCATCGAATCAAGTCTTTCCTTTTTCCCGCGCGGCACGCAGCATCATCGCCGCAAGATAAACGATCCCGACCCCCGCCAGCCCGATCACCCCGGTATTGACCGGATCGAGATTGGCCACGATCACGCCTATCAGCGCCCAGATCACCGCTGCCGGATAAGCGAGGCTGTCGGGCCGCGCGCGCACCATCGCCGCCGCGATCATCAAGGCCAGCGCAAGCCCGGCATAGGCCGCGACCGTCTCGGACGTGACCCCGTAGCCCGCCAGCACCAGCCCGACCGAGACCGAGGCCGCCGCCGTCAGCCATCCGGCATAGGCACCCACCGGCTCGACCTGTAGCCACCGGTCGCCGCTGCCCGCGCGCAAGACCGCCACCAGCGCGGCCACCAGCATGATCCAGATCAGAACCGTCGCCGCGATCACCGAGAGTTGCGCCACCGCGATCCAGCCGCTGCCCACAGTCAGGCTCAGCAACAGCGGCCCGCGCCCTGCCCGCCAGCCCGCCGCATCGGCGCGCGCAAAAAGGCCAAAGCCGGTGCCCGCGATAAGCCACAGGTAGATCAGCCCCCAGATCGCAAAGGCATAGCCCGCAGGCTGCACCGGTGGATTGTCCTGCGGCACGGGGAATTGATCGGGGGAAAAGCCCTTGAACCCCTCCGACAGGAAGGGCGAGGCGGCGAATGCGAGCGCGGCCACGAATGTGAGGATGGCAAGGGCGCGTGTCATGGCAATCTCCCGGATATGAGGGCTTCGCGCCGCACCCTCGCCCGGTTTCGGGTCGCGCTCAAGCCGTTTCGCGGCCCTGTCGCCGTCGCCGCCGCCCCAGCCGCGCCTCGCGCATGAGCGTATAAAGCCCCGAGGCCACAATCACACCCGCGCCCATGAGCGTCCAGAAATCGGGCCGCTCGCCAAAGACCAGCACGCCGATGCCCAGCGCAAAGACCAGCCGCGTGTAGCGAAACGGCGTCACCACCGCCACCTCGCCCACCCGCATCGCCGCGACGATGGCGTAATAGGCCGCCACGCCGCACAAAAGCGCCAGCCCCAGATCGCGCATCTCGCCCACCCCGAGCGCCACCGGCGCGCCGCCCAGTGCCATCAGGATCGCCCCTGTCGGCACCAGCGTGGCGAAAGCATAGGTCGAAAGCTGCATCGACGAGATCGCCGCAGGCACCGCCCGCGTCGCCAGATCGCGCACCGCCAGCCCGATCACCGCCCCCACCGCGAAAAGCGAGGCAGGCGCAAACCCCGCAAGCCCCGGCCGCACCACCATCAACACCCCGGCAAAGCCCACCAGGATCGCCAGCCAGCGCCGCCAGCCCACCGGCGCGCCCAGAAACACCGCCGCCCCCAGCGTGACCACAAGCGGCGTCGCCTGAAGGATCGCCGAGGCGGATGACAGCGGCGTCAGCGCGATTGCGGTCACGAAACACATGGTGCCCGCCATCTCGCCGATATTGCGCAGGATCACCGGCCGCGCCAACAGGTCGCGCGTGATGAGCCGCCGCCCCTGCGCCCGCGTGATTGCGGCAAAGATCACGGCACCGCCCAGCCCGACCACCGCGATGATCTGCCCCACCGGCATGGCCTCGGCCAGCCGCTTGATGAACATGTCCTCAAGCGCGAACCCGGCCATTGCCAGCACCATCAGCACGCTGCCGCGCAGGTTGTCCATATCCGGGGGGCCTTTCCTTGAGGACGTTTGTCCCTCCTAGCCCGCCTGTGCGCCGTGCGAAAGCCGCGCCGTCATGACAGCACGACAATACCGCTATGCTTGGCCTTGTGCTCGGGCTCGACATGGATCGTCACCCGCGCGTCGGGCAGTGCCTCCATGAGCGCCGCCTCGATCCGGTCGCAGACGCGATGCGCCTCCTCTACCGTGGCCTCGCCGGGCACCACGAGGTGAAAATCGATGAAGGTCACCGGACCTGCATGGCGCGTGCGCAGGTCATGCGCCTCGATGGCCACGCCGTCGCGCCCGACATTCGCGATCACCTCGCGGATCATGGCCTGTTCCGCGTCCGGGACGGCCTCATCCATCAACCCGCTCAATGATCCCCGGATGACAGTCCAGCCCGCCCAGAGGATGTTGAGCGCGACCAGCACCGCCATCACCGGATCGAGCACCCACCAACCCGTCGCCACAGCCAGCCCCACGCCAACGAGCACCCCCAGCGACGAGATGACATCGGTCATCAGGTGCTTGCCATCGGCCGCCAGCGCGGGCGAGCGATGCGCGCGCCCCGCGCGGATCAGGAGCCAGGCCCAGACCCCGTTGATCGCGCCCGCAACCGCGCTCACCGCCATGCCCAGCAGCGGCGCATCCATCGCGCGCGGGGCGAGAAACCCGTCCCACGCCTCGCGCAGGATGAAGAGCGCCGCCAGCACGATCAGCACCCCCTCCAGCACCGCCGAGAAGAATTCGGCCTTGTGGTGCCCGTAGGGGTGTTTGTCATCCGCCGGGCGCTTGGCCACGCGCAGCGCCACGATCACCGCCAGCGCGGTGGCCAGATTGACCAGGCTTTCCAGCGCATCCGACATCAGCGCGACCGAGCCGGTGACCTGCCACGCCACCAGCTTGAGCGCCATGACGAAAAGCCCCACCAGCACGGAGCCGATGGCCAGCCGCATCACCCGATCCATCGCGTCAATCCTTCTTCGGGCGCGGCACGCCGTAAAGCTCCAGCCGGTGCCCCACCAGCCGATAGCCCAGCTTCTCGGCGATGCGCTCTTGCAGCGCCTCGATTTCGGGATCGACGAATTCCACCACCGCGCCGCTCTCGACATCGATCAGGTGATCGTGATGGGCGCGCTCGGCATCCTCGTAGCGCGCGCGCCCGTCGCCGAATTCGAGCTTGTCGAGGATCCCCGCCTCTTCCAGCAGCTTGACCGTGCGATAGACCGTCGCGATCGAGATGCGCGGATCGCGCGCGGCGGCACGGGCGTGCAATTCCTCGACATCGGGGTGGTCGTCCGAGATTTCCAGCACGCGCGCGATCACCCGCCGCTGCCCGGTCATCCTGAGGCCCTGGGCCGCACAGCGCCTGGTGATGGTCTCGCGCATGGCACGCCTCCGAGTGGCTCTTGCGCGCTGCAATAGCGCCCCGGCGCGCGCATTTCCACCGTTTTCACAACTGGGCAGGGTCCGCAACCCGCCGCCTGCCCCCGTCACCCCGCCACCGGCGCGGGCGGGCGCAGCGCATCGGCCAGTTCACCGTGGAGCACCTTGCGCTCCTCCTCGGACAGGAAGGCACCGATCTCGACCTCGCGGCCATTGCCTGCAAGCGTCAGGTAATGCGGCACCGGCCCGCCCTCGGGGTGCATCCGCAACCGCGCCCAGTAGCGGTTGCAGAGCCACTCCTGCGCATCGCCGCGCGGGTTGGTGCGCACAAGGCGCAGGTTGTCGGGCGTGAGGGTGAGCACCTCGCGCAGGCGCGCGCTGCGATAGGTGGCCTCGAGCGCCCACCAGATGCCACCCACTGCCAGAAGAAGAAAAGGCAACAGCCCCCAGAGCACCACGGTGCCCAGAAGCGGGAAAAGCGGGATGCAGATAAGCGTGAATGTGGCCAGCACGAAGGCGGCAAAGCCCCGGCGCGGCAGCGACCGGTGCGGCCAGAGCGCCAGTTCGATATGCGGGTCTGCGCCTTGGGGCGGTCTGGTCCAATGATACGGCATGAGGGCGGTTGTAGCCTGCCCGTAGAAAATGAAAAGGCGCGCGGAGGGCCTGTAAGCCGGATTCTGTCCCAGGGGCGCGGGCGCCCCCTTCGGATGACCATTCGTCTTGGCACGCGGTTGCCCGCGCGCCTCTAGCTGCCTACCCGGACCGCCGGGCCAAGACGTGGCCTGCGGGCGGTATCGGTTGCCCGACCTGTGCCCCGCGCGCGGTCCCTATTCGGCATTGCTCCCGGTGGGGCTTGCCGTGCCGGGCCTGTTACCAGCCCCGCGGTGGGCTCTTACTCCACCGTTTCACCCTTGCCCCCGACATGCGGGGGCGGTCTCTTCTCTGTGGCGCTTTCCCTCGGGTTGCCCCGGCCGGGCGTTACCCGGCACCGTCGTCTTGTGGAGTCCGGACTTTCCTCGCCACCCCCAAGGGGGTGTCGCGGCCATCCGGCCCTCCGCGCGAGGCCCCGCTTAGGCGCTCGGGGGCGGTCGGTCAACGGGAAAGCGCGCCGCAAGATCCGCCATGCGCGCGCAATCGGTGCCGTCGAGCGGGCCTGCGTGATGCGGGCGAAAGCGCAGGCGAAAGGCGTCGAGCACCGTTTCAGCCGGGTTTTCCGCCACCGGATAGCCAAAGCGCGCGGCGTCGCGCAGGAACGCCCCCCAATCAGCCCCCTGCCCTGCCACGTCAGACCAGACCGACAGCCCGTCGCGCGCGAGCGCGCGCCAGTCAAAGCGCGGGCCGGGATCGGATTTGCGCCCCGGTGCCATGTCGGAATGCGCGATCACCCGGTGGGGCGCAATCGCCCAGCGCGCCATGATCCCCGCCATCAGCGCGCGCAGCGCCGCCATTTGCGGTGCGGGATAGGGATGGTCGCCGCGATTGGCCAGCTCGATGCCGATGGAGCGCGAATTGACATCCCCCGCGCCGCCCCAGCGCCCGGCCCCGGCGTGCCAGGCGCGGGCCTCCTCAGCGACCAATTGCCAGCAGCGGCCCCGCTCGCAGATGAGGTAATGCGCCGACACTTCCGGCCCCGGATCGCAGAGCCGCGCCAGCGCGGCCTCGGGCGTAGCCATCGCGGTGTGGTGCAGCACGATCAGATCGGGCAGCAGCCCGCCCCGGCGGGGGCCGTGATTGGGCGAGGGATGCGGCGCGGGTTCAGTTCGCGACGGCACGGCGGAACGGGGCCGGGTTCCAGCCGCAGGCATAGCCATCGCCATCGGGATCGAGCGCCATGCGGTCGCGCTCGGGCCCGCCCTTGCCCAGGAAATCGAGCTGCGCGAGATCGGGCGAGGCGTAGCCCGCGCAATTGCGCTCGTGCCGACCGGCCGCGCCGATGGCTCCGATGCCGCCACGGTCATATATCTGCGTGCCGACGGGGTGCTTGGTGGCCAGCGCGTAGTCCACGATGTTGGGGCCAACATCGCCGGGCCGCGCGCCGATCGCCTCGGGCTGGATCACCTCGTATTGCGCGCGGTTGCGGGCGATGCGGGCGGCGTCCTCTTCGATCGAGCGCTCGGAGCCGACCGCGTCAAAGCTGTTCTCGCGCGAGATGCCCACCCCGTTGACCACCGCAGGCGGCGGATTGCTCGGGCTGGCCTGCACCGGGTCTGCCTCCGATCCGGCAGCGTCGAGCGCCGCGCGCGCCTCAGCGGCGATGCCTGCGACCTCGGGGTCGCGGGCGGCGGCGGTTGCGCCGCCGGTGGCGTCGAGCGGCTCGGACGAGACCGCGCCCGAGGGCGGCAGGGCCTCGCCCGCAAGCGCCGCCTCGCGCGCGGCCTTCTCGCGCTGGTAAGTGGTGTCATCCTTGAACCCGACGCCGCTTCCCGAATCGACCGTCGCCCCGCTGTCGGGGATCGCAGGGGAACAGGCGGCAAGCGCCGCCATTGCCAGAAAACCAAGCGTGAGCCGCATATCCGTCATCCTGCCAAATGCATGTGTCGCGTGGCGGTTTACCACCATTTCGCGGGCTTGGCCACAAACCCCGCCGCGCGCTCCAGCGCATAGGCGGTATTGAGCAGATCACCCTCTTCCCAGGGCCGCCCGATCAGTTGCAGCGCCAATGGCAGGCCCTTGGCATCCAGCCCCGCAGGCAGCGCGATACCGGGCAGACCGGCGAGGTTCACCGTCACGGTGAACACGTCGTTGAGATACATCTGCACGGGGTCGGCCTGCGCCATCTCGCCCAGGCCAAAAGCCGCCGAGGGGGTGGCGGGCGTCAGGATCGCATCGACGCCGCTGGCGAAGACCTCCTCGAAATCGCGCTTGATGAGGGTGCGGACGCGGCGGGCGCGGTTGTAATAGGCGTCGTAGAAGCCCGCCGAGAGCACATAGGTGCCCACCATCACCCGGCGCTGCACCTCAGCGCCAAAGCCCTCGGCGCGGGTTTTCTCATACATCTCGGTGATGCCGTCGCCGTGGCTCAGCTTGGCGCGGTGGCCGTAGCGGACGCCATCGTAGCGCGCGAGATTGCTTGACGCCTCGGCGGGCGCGATGACGTAATAGGCGGGCAGCGCGTATTTGGTGTGCGGCAGCGAGATGTCGCGGATTTCCGCGCCCGCGTCGCGCAGCATCGCCGTGCCGTCGGCCCAGAGCGTCTCGATCTCGGCAGGCATGCCGTCCATGCGGTATTCGCGGGGAATGCCGATCACCTTGCCCTTGATGTCGCCCGTGAGCATCGCCTCGAAATCCGGCACGGGGATATCGGCGGAGGTGCTGTCCTTGGCATCGTGCCCGCACATTGCCTCCAGCATGATCGCCGCATCGCGCACCGATTTGGTCATCGGCCCGGCCTGATCGAGGCTTGAGGCGAAGGCCACGATCCCCCAGCGCGAGCAGCGGCCATAGGTGGGCTTGATGCCGGTGATGCCCGCGAAGGCCGCAGGCTGGCGGATCGAGCCGCCGGTATCGGTGCCGGTCGCGGCAAGGCAGAGATCGGCGGCCACCGCCGCCGCCGAGCCGCCCGAGGAACCGCCGGGGGTGAGCGGCGTCGCATCGTTGCCGCACCGCCACGGGTTGACCACGTTGCCATAACACGAGGTCTCGTTCGAGGACCCCATGGCAAACTCGTCCATGTTGAGCTTGCCCAGCATCACCGCGCCCGCGTCGAAAAGGTTCTGGGTCACGGTCGATTCGTATTCCGGCCTGAAGCCTTGCAGGATGCGGCTGGCGGCCTGGGAGGGCACGCCCTTGGTGCAAAAGAGATCCTTGATCCCGAGCGGGATGCCGCACATGGCAGGCGCGTCGCCCTCAGCTATCCGTGCATCCGCCGCCCGCGCCTGATCGCGCGCGAGATCGGGGGTGGGGTGGACAAAGGCATTGAGCGCCCCCGCGCCGTCGGCGGCGGCAAGGCAGGCCTCGGTCAGATCGAGGCTGGTCACCTCGCCCCGGCGCAGCGCGTCGCGGGCCTCGGCAATGGTTAGCGTGTTGAGATCGGTCATGCTCATTCCACCACTTTCGGCACGGCAAAGAAGCCCTCGCGCGCGTCGGGCGCGTTCGACAGGATCGCGGCCTGCCGGTCGCCATCGGTGACCACATCGGCGCGGCGCTTGAGGCGCTGCGGCGTGACGGAGGTCATCGGCTCGATGCCCGTCACATCGACCTCGTTCAATTGCTCGATGAAGCCAAGGATGGTGTTGAATTCCTGTGCCAGCGCGGGAAGTGCTGCCTCATCCACGCGGATGCGGGCGAGCTTGGCCACGCGGGCGGCGGTTTCACGGTCGATGGACATGCAGCCCCTCCATGTTGCGGCTGGCCTGCATTTACCCGCGCGCGCGGGCAGAGGCAAGCGGGTGGCCCCTCGCTGGCGGCGTGGGGGGAATGGGGCATTCGACAGGATGCGATGAGCCGCGCGAGCGCTGGGCCGGGGACTAGCGATGCACCGGTGGTAACTGCCATTTTATGCCAGCCAAGCCTGCGTGACTCTGATAGGGTGCGCGCCCTTTCACAATCGCTAGGCCGCGGGACGGCCCAGCGATCGCGCGGCGGCGTGCAAGCACGCCTTGATTCCGCGCGGGGGACAGGGGGCAAACGTCCCCGTCAGGCCACCCCCCCCCCCCCCGCACTTGCACTAGATGACAAGCCGGGGCACATCTGGCACCATCCTTATATCGCACAAACCCAACACGACAGGAGACCCCCATGCGCATCATCTGGCTTGGCCACAGCTCATTCCGCATCGAGATCGGCGGGCAGGTGATCCTGCTTGATCCGTGGCTCAACGGCAACCCGATGCTGGCCGAAGATCAGCACGAGGCCGCCACCCAAGGGGCCACCCATATCCTGCTGACCCATGCGCATTTCGACCATGTCGCCGATGTGCTGCCGCTGGCGAAACGCTTGGGCGTGCCGGTGGTGGGGCAATATGACCTCATGTCATTCTGGGCCGAGAAAGAGGGGATCGAGACCACGGGCTTCAACAAGGGCGGCACGGTCGATCTGGGCGGGGTCAAGGTCACGATGGTGCACGCGACGCATTCTACCTCCATCGCCACGCCCGAGGGCCCGCAGGTGACGGGCAGCGAATGCGGCTACATGATCGCGGGCGAGGGACGGGTGATCTATGTCTCGGGCGATACCGACGTGATGGCCGATATGGGCGTGTTCAACGCGCTGCACGCGCCCGATATCGGCATCCTTTGCGCGGGCGGGTATTTCACCATGGACATGGCACGCGCGGGTTACGCGGCCAAGACCTTCTTTGATTTCAAGGTGGTGATCCCGTGTCACTACCGCACCTTCCCGGTGCTGGAGCAGTCGGCGGCGGCGCTCGCTGAGGCGCTGCCGGGGGTCGATGTGATCGAGCCGGAGGTGATGGCGGCGATCGAGTTGTAAGGGCGGCGTGGGGGCCAGCCCCCACACGCAGGGTAAAGTGGGGGCCAGCCCCCACACCCCCGAAGTATTTTCGCCAAGAAGAAATCAGGAGCGGCGGCGCTGGGGCTTGGGCCTGGATTTGAGGCTTGCTTGCGGGGCGGGGCCGTCGCCCGGCATCCCCAACTGGTCGCGCAGCACGCGGGCGCGGATTTCCTCGACCGCGCCGGGGGCGAGATTGCCAAGCTGGAACGGCCCGTAGGACAGCCGGATCAGGCGGTTCACGACCAGCCCCACCGCCTCCATCGCGCGGCGGATCTCGCGGTTCTTGCCCTCGCGGATCGAGACGGTGGCCCAGGCATTGGCGCCTTTCTGGCGGTCGAGCGTCACCATCATCGGCTGGAAGCGCTCGCCGTCGAGCGTGAGGCCACGGCGCAGCGGCTCGAACGTCGCGTCCGACGGCGTGCCGTTGACGCGCACGCGGTAGCGGCGCAGCCAGCCGGTGGAGGGCAGTTCCAGCTTGCGCTTGAGCGCGCCATCATTGGTGAGCAGCAACAGCCCCTCGGAATTGAGGTCGAGCCGGCCCACGCTCATCACGCGGGGCAGATCCTCGGGCAGGTCGTCATAGATGGTGGCGCGGCCCTGCTCGTCGCGCGAGGTGGTCACGCGGCCGCGGGGCTTGTGATAGAGCCAGAGGCGGGCAGGCTCGGGCGCATCGAGCGGGCGGCCATCCACCACGATACGGTCGGCCGCGCTGACGTTGAGCGCGGGCGAGGTGATCTTTGCGCCGTTGACGGTGACGCGGCCCGCCTCGATCAGGCGTTCGGCCTCGCGGCGGCTGGCAAGGCCTGCGCGCGCGATGACCTTGGCGATGCGGTCGCCCTCGGGGGTTTGGGTGCTCATGGGGCCGCGCATAGCGCAAAGCCGGGGCTTGCGAAAGGGCGATCGGCGCGCCACAAGCCGGGTATGACATGCCAAGGCCCGATGCAGGCCGCGCTGGAAGAGGCGCAGGCCGCCGCCCGGCGCGGCGAGGTGCCGGTGGGCGCGGTGGTGGTCGCGTCCTCGGGCGCGATCGTGGCGCGCGCGGGCAACCGCACGCGCGAATTGCACGACCCCACCGCCCATGCCGAGATCCTCGCGATCCGCGCCGCCTGTGGCGTGGCCGGGTCTGAGCGGCTCGTGGGCCACGCGGTTTATGTCACGTTGGAGCCGTGCGCGATGTGCGCCGCCGCCATCTCCGCCGCGCGGATCGCGCGGCTTTATTATGGCGCGGATGATCCCAAATCCGGCGGGGTGGCACAGGGGGCGCGGGTGTTCGCGCATCCGCAATGCCACCATGTGCCCGAGGTCTACGAGGGCATCGCCGCGACCGAGGCGGAGGCGCTGCTCAGGGGGTTTTTCGCCGCGCGGCGCGGCCGATCATAGGATCGTCACCCCGTCCGCCAGGAACGGGTGCGCCGCGATGGCCGGGGCGACGATGCTCTGTTGCAGCACCGGCTTCAGCCGCGCGGCGAGGGTGGCGGGCATGTCTTGCAGGATGCCCTTGCGCGCGGTCACCGCGATGGTGCGGGTGAGCGGGGCAAGCGGCAGGTCCATCACGTCGATCTGGTCGGCGAATCGCCGCGCGCGCATCAGCGCCAGCGGCGTCAGGATCGACCAGCCCGTGCCCTGCCCGACCAGCGCCAGGATCGAGTGATAGCTGTCAAGCTCGAACCGGTAGGGCAGGTTCAGCCCCTCGCGCGCGAGATGCGCCGAGATCAGCCGCCCCATGTAATGGCGCTGGGTATACTGAATGAGCGGCAGGCGCTTGAGCTGGCGCAGGATATCGCCGTCCGCGCGGATCGCGCCGCGCGGGGCGACGGCGACAAAGCGTTCGCGCAGCACCGGGTGGACCTCGGTCCAGTCGGCCCCATCGCCAAGCTGCGCCGAGACGATGATATCGAGCGCGCGCGCGTCGAGCTGATCGTAGAGGTAATGGCTGGCCCCGGTCTCCAACAGGAACTGGCAGCCCTTCAATTCGCCCGCCATATGGGTGAGCAATTGCGGCGTCACGTCGGCCTCGAGATCCTCGATCATGCCGAGGCGAAAGCGGGTGAGTGTCGAGAGATGCGACATCGCCAGTTCGGCCCGCGCCTGCGCCGCCTCGTTGAGGATCGCCTGCGCGCGGCGGTGCATGATCTCGCCCGCAGGCGTGAGGCGGATGGGGCGCGCGTTGCGTTGCAAGAGCGTGGCCCCTACCGCGCCTTCGAGATTGGTCAATTGCTGACTGACCGCCGACGGGCTCGCGCCAAGACGGCGCGCGGCGGCAGAGATCGACCGCTCGTCGGCGGCGGCCATGAACACCTCGATCCCCCAGAGCGTGATACGGCCGCTTTTGTCGACCATCGCGCTACTTGTCGAGTTTCGAGAGCTTGTCCTGCAACTCGGCAAGCTGCTTGCGGATCGTGTCGAGATCGTCGCCCGCCGGGGTATCCGTGGCGCCGTCATCCTCGTCGCCGCCCCTGCCCGGCCCGGTGCTGCCAAGCCCGCCGAGGCCACCAAGCCCCCCGGTCATCGCCTTCATGAACGCCTCTTGCTGGGCGCGCATCGCCTCCATGCCCGGCATCGCGGTGAGCGGGTTGGCCTTGGTCATGTTTTCCAGCATCTTGGATTGCCCGTCGCGCAGCATCTCGAAACTGGCGGCGAGGAATTCCGGCACGACGCTGGTGGCCTGCGTGGTGTAGCTGCGTACCAGATCGGTGAGCACGTTGATCGGCAGCACGCTTTCGCCGCGGCTCTCGTGTTCGGCGACGATCTGAAGCAGGTATTGCCGGGTAAGATCATCGCCGGATTTCAGGTCGATGATCTGCACCTCGCGCCCGGCGCGGATGAAGCCCGCGATATCCTCGAGCGTCACGTAATCCGAGGTCTCGGTGTTATACAGACGACGGCTTGCATAGCGTTTTATCAGGAGCGGTTTTGTCGCGTCGGCCAAGGGGAAACCTCCAACAGGGTGCAGCACTGATGCAGCGCTGCGGCGAAGCTTAGACGCTGACGCAGCAAAATGAAAGGGCGAGCCTTTCGGCCCGCCCTTCGATCTCGCGTCCCGCTTGGGAGGGAATGGGACGCGATATCCTGTTCCCTGCGCGCCTTACTTGGCGGTGGTCGCTTTCTTGGTCGCGGCGGTCACGTCGTCGGTGGCCTTCTTGACGGCGGCAGCGGCATCTTCCTGCATGGTCTTGCCCGAGGCGAGCAGCAGTTCGACGGTTTCCATCTGCACTTTCTTGGCGACTTCGGCGAAGGCGGCGAGGTGCTCGGAGGCCACTTCGGCGTTGGCCGAGGCGAAATCGGTCACGGCCTTGGCGTAATCGGCGGGCTCGGTCTTGGCTTTGGCAATGTCGCTGAGCTTGGCAAGGGTCTCTTTGGTCCACTTGCTGGAGATTTCAGCCGACTGCTCGGCGGCCGACAGGGCAACGCCCGACAGCTTTTCGTTCAGCGCGGCCTGGCTTTTGAACGCGTCTTCCATTGCCTTGGAGTCAACGGGGAAGTTGCCCATGACATCTTTGAACATGGTGGTGAAATCGGTGGTCTTGGTCATGATCTCGTCCTTTCGGTTTGAGCGGGGAGGCCGCTGCTTTCTGATGACGGAGATATACATGCTGCACCGCAGCATTTCAAGCTTTTTCTGCGGTGCAGCAAAAAATTCATGAAAGCCGGTCGCCCGCAGCGCTCAGATGCTGGCCTTCTTGCGCACATAGGTGCCGGGCGCGGGTGCGAGGGGTGGATGCTCGGCATCGCCGGGGCTGCGCGCGGGCACCATGCGCCCCGAGCGTTTCGCCAGCCATGCCTCCCAGCGTGGCCACCACGAGCCATCCTGCCGCGTGGCCCCGGCCATCCAGTCATCCGCCGTGCCGCCGAGATCATCGTTGGTGTAATGGCCGTATTTCTTCTTGGTGGGCGGGTTGACGATACCGGCGATATGGCCCGATTCCGATACGATGAAGGTGCGATCCTTCGATCCGGTCTGCTGGAAGCCGCGATAGCAATCCTTCCACGCGGCGATGTGATCGGTCTCGCAGGTGATCGACATCAGCGGGATTTTCACGTCGCGGATATGCACACGCTCGCCGCCCAGATCAAAGCCGTCCTCGACGAATTCGTTGCGCTGGCACAGGCCGCGCAGGTATTGCACCGTCATGCGCCCCGGCAGGTTGGAGCCATCGCCGTTCCAGTAGAGCAGATCAAAGGCGGGCGAGGCCTCTCCCATCATGTATTTGCGCACGGCGGGCTGATAGATCAGGTCGCGCGAGCGCAGGAACGACATGGTGCGCCCCATGATGAACGACCGAAGCACGCCTTGCGCCGCCACTTCCTGTTCGATCCCGTCGATGAAATCATCCTGAAGGAAGGGGGTGAATTCGCCCTGCTCGGAAAAATCGGTGAGCGCGGTGAAGAAGGTGGCCGATTTCACCGATTTGTCGCCGCGCTTGGCCATCAGCGCCAGCGCCATGTGCAGCGTCGTGCCCGCGATGCAATAGCCCACGGCGTTGACCTGCTTTTCGCCGGTGATCGCCTTGGCCTCGCGGATCGCGGTCAGGAATCCCTCTTCGACGTAATCCTCCATGCCGATATCGGCATGGCTGGCATCGGGGTTGACCCAGCTTACCACGAAAAGCGTATAGCCCTGATCGGTGATCCAGCGAATCAGGCTGTTCTCGGGCTTGAGATCGAGGATGTAGAACTTGTTGATCCAGGGCGGAAAGATCACGATCGGCGTGGCGTGGACCTCGTCGGTGGTCGGGGCATACTGGATCAGCTCCATCAGCCGGTTGCGATAGACCACCTCGCCCGGCGCGGTGGCGATATTCTCGCCCAGCGCAAAGGCGCTGTCATCGGCCAGACGCACGACCATCTCGCCGCTATTGGCCTCGAGATCGGCGATCAGGTTTTCCAGCCCCTGCACCAGGCTTTCGCCCTCGGTCGCCACCGCGCGTTCGAGCGCGTCGGGATTGGTGCCGAGGAAATTGGTGGGCGACATCATGTCGATGATCTGGTGGGCAAAGTAATCAAGCCGCTTGCGGTCCTTCTCGGGCAAGTCCTCGTCGATCTCGGCGAGGGTCTGCTCGATCGATTGCGCGTTGAGCGCGTATTGCCGCTTGACGTATTTGAAGAACGGGTGGCTGTCCCAGAGCGGGTTGGCGAAGCGCTTGTCGCCCGAGAGCGGGTCGGGCGCGTCGTCCTGCTCTGCCGCGGTCACCCCGCCGCGCAGAATCGCGGCCTGCGCGTCAAGGAAATGATGGACCGACTTGCCCCAGTATTCCAGTTGCTGCTCGTAGATCTTGCCGGGATGATCGAGCATTTCCGACCAGTAGGAGGTCGCGGCCTTGGTGAACAACTCTTGCGAGGGGCTGCTCAGCGTCGGATTCGCGGGCTTGCGCGCGGCCAGCGCCTGGATGAGCCGTTGCGACAACTGCTCGACCTTGGCGAGATTTTCGTTGAGTTTCTCGACATTTGTCCCTGCGACATCATCCGGCGTTGTCATTTCAAAGATTTCCCCTTAACATTTTCTGCTACGCAGCATACCGTCGCGGCAAGCCCCGGTTGACCAAGCGGCACGCCCCCGGTTTTCCGCATACAGGAGAAGACAATGCGCCAGATGTCCACCTACGACCTCATGGAATCTTTCCGCAACGCCAATCAATGGTTTGGTGCCTCCGCCCTCTCCTTTGCATCCTATCCGCTTTTCAGCATGGTGCCAAACCCTGCGTTTCAATGGATTTCGGCCTGGGGCCAGGTGACCGAACGCACGTTCGAGCGCATGGTGGCCAAGCCCGATTGGGGCATTCGCACATTCACCTGCGAGGATGGGCGCGACCATCTGGTGAGTATCGAAACGGTAGTGTCGCGGCCCTTTGGCGATCTCATCCATTTCAACGTCTCGGGGCGCGCCGAACAGCCGCGCAAGGTGCTTCTGGTGGCACCGATGTCGGGCCATTATGCCACGCTCCTGCGCTCGACCGTCAAATCGCTGCTGGTCAATTGCGAGGTCTACGTCACCGATTGGCATAACGCGCGCGATATCCCCGTGTCGGAAGGCAAATTCGACGTTGAGGATTACACGCTCTACCTTGTCGATTTCATGAAGGCGCTTGGCCCCGAGATCAACGTGGTCGCGGTCTGCCAGCCCGCGCCGCTGGCGCTTGCGGCCACCGCCTATCTGGCCGAGATCGAGCCCGAGGCACAGCCCAGCACGCTCACGCTTATCGGCGGGCCGATCGACCCCGACGCCGCCGCCACCGAGGTAACGGATTTCGGACGCCGGGTGACGATGGGCCAGCTTGAGGAAATGATGATCCAGCGCGTGGGGTTCCGCTACAAGGGCGTCGGGCGGCAGGTCTATCCGGGCCTGTTGCAACTCGCCTCGTTCATCTCGATGAATGGCGAGCGCCACGCCAAGGCGTTCACCGACCAGATCCTGCGCGTGGCCCATGGCGAGGCCAGCGACAACGACCCCCACAACCGCTTTTACGATGAATATCTCGCGGTGATGGACATGACCGCCGAATTCTACCTCTCCACCGTCGAGCGTATCTTCAAGGGGCTGGAGATCGCGCAGAACCGCTTTGTCGTGAATGGCCATCGCGTCGACATCGGCAAGATCACCGATGTCGCGGTCAAGACCGTCGAGGGCGGCAAGGACGACATTTCCGCCCCCGGTCAATGTGTCGCCGCGCTCGATCTGTGCACCGGGCTGCCCGACAGCATGAAGGCCAGCCACCTGGAGCCCGAGGCCGGCCATTACGGCATTTTCGCGGGCCGCTCCTGGCGCAACAATATCCGGCCCCTCGTGCTCGATTTCATGGATGCCAATGCCGGACGGCACAGCACCCGCAAACCGGCCAACCGAAACGTCGCCGCGAACGGCTGACGCAAGGCACCTAATGGGGGACACCCATTAGGGCCGGGTAGGGCCGGGCGCGGGCCTGCTAGCGCATGTTGCTCAAAGGTCGGAACCGGTTTTGAGCTTCTCGAACATGCTAAATCAATAAGTTAGAGCGTGGCGCGTGAATACGAATGAACGCGACACGCTCTAGGCCCGCCGCCGCCGCGTGCGCCGGGCCGGGGCGGTATCGTCGCCGGTGCCGTCGCCTGCCGACGAAAACGGCCCGAGCGCGTCGGTGATTCGCTCCAGCGTCGGGCGCGGGCCGGGGGCGCGCTCTTCCAGCGCGGCGCGCATCTTGGAGAGGTGCTCGCCCATCGTGCCGCAGCAGCCGCCGATGATCCGCGCGCCCGCATCGCGCGCCAGCACCGCGTAATCGGCCATCAACTCGGGCGTGCCGTCGTAATGGATGTGGCCATCGTGGTATTTCGGAATGCCCGCATTGCCCTTGGCGATCACCGGCCGTTCCGATCCTTGGGCGGCAAAGCCCAGCACCGTGCGCAACAGATCCGACGCGCCGGTGCCGCAATTGGCACCGTAAGCCAGCGGCGGGTTGGGCAGTTTCTCGACCATTTTCGCCATGTCCTCGGAGGTGACGCCCATCATCGTGCGCCCTGCCGTGTCAAAGCTCATGGTGCCGCACCAGGGCATCCCGGCCAGACCGAACGCCTCGGCGGCGGCGCGGTATTCCTCGGGGGCCGAGATGGTTTCGAGCCAGAGCACATCGGCCCCGCCTTCCTTGAGGCCCTCGGCCTGTTCGTGGAAAATCTCGACGGCCAATTCATGGGTGAGCGCGCCCATCGGCGCCATGATCTCGCCCGTCGGCCCGACGGAGCCTGCCACCACCAGCGCGCGATCGCAGCGATCGGCCACCTCGCGCCCGATCTCGGCGGCGATGCGCGACAATTCGCGCGCGCGCCGCTGCGCGCCGTGCAGCTTGAGCCGCGCGGCGTTGCCGCCAAAGGAATTGGTCAGAAACAGGTCGCTGCCCGCATCCACCGCGCCCTGATACAGGGCCTTGATGCGGTCGGGGTGCTGCTCGTTCCAGAATTCGGGCGCGTCGCCCGATTGCAGGCCCATGTTGAACAGGTTGGTGCCGGTGGCCCCGTCCGCGAGAATCCAGTCGCGCGAGGCGAGCATCTTGGTGAGGGCGTCGGTCATCGGTGGTTTCCCCATAAGGTAGGGCGCAGGCATGTCACTGCCTGCGCCCGAATACAAATCAGAAATCTTCATCAAGAAGGTGAGGCGCGTTTGATGACGCGCGCGGCCTCAGTGTTCCTTGACAAGCTGATCCTTGGCGATCTTGAGCAATTCGTCCATCTTGGCGCGGATCGTCGCGGCATCGGCGATATCGCCGAGATCGCCCGCCACCTTGCGCACCACGTCCTCGTGGCCCGCCTCTTCGAAATCGGCCTTCACCACCTCGACGGCATAGGCGTTGGCGTCCTCGCCGGTCTTGCCCAGCAATTCGGCGGCCCAAAGCCCCAGAAGCTTGTTGCGCCGCGCCTCGGCGCGGAACTTCATTTCCTCGTCATGGGCGAACTTGTTCTCGAAAGCGCTTTCGCGGTCGTCGAAGGTGGTCATCGGGCCGGTCCCCTTGCACTGATTGCGTCACATCCCGATATGCCCTCTGCGCCCCGCAAGGGCAAGAGCCTGCGCCGGGATGCGACACCTTGCGACGGCGCGGGGCTTGCACTAAGAGAGCACAACGGCGCGGCCCCCCCGCGCCACAGCCCAGCGGTGGAGATTGCATGGCACGGCGCAAGAAAATCTACGAAGGCAAGGCCAAGATCCTCTATGAAGGCCCCGAGCCGGATACCATCATCCAGTATTTCAAGGATGACGCCACCGCGTTCAACGCCGAGAAGAAGGCGGTGATCGAGGGCAAGGGCGTGCTCAACAACATGCTCTCGGAATATTTCATGACCGGGCTGAATGCCGTGGGCGTGCCCACGCATTTCATCCGCCGCGTCAACATGCGCGAACAGCTCGTGCGCGCCTGCGAGATCATCCCGCTCGAGGTGATCGTGCGCAACTATGCCGCCGGCACCATGTCCAAGCGGCTGGGAATCGACGAGGGCACGCAATTGCCGCGCCCGATCGTGGAATATTGCCTCAAGGATGACGCGCTCGGCGACCCGCTGGTGACCGAGGAACATATCGCCGCTTTCGGCTGGGCCACGCAGCAGGACATGGACGACATCCTGAGCCTTGCGCTGCGCGTCAACGATTTCATGTCGGGCGTGATGTATGGCGTCGGCATCAAGCTGGTGGATTTCAAGATCGAGGTGGGCCGTGTCTATGACGGCGATTTCCAGCGCCTGATCGTGGCCGATGAAATCAGCCCCGACTCGTGCCGCCTGTGGGACATCAAGACCGGGCAGAAGCTCGACAAGGACGTGTTCCGCCGTGATCTGGGCTCGCTCACCGATGCCTATACCGAGGTGGCCAACCGCCTGGGCGTCATGCCCAAGGGCGCCACGCCGATGGCGCGCCCGACGCTTATCAACTGAGTTCGTTTTGGCGAGGCGGAAGACACGATTAGAAACTTGGCGGCCTGAACATCCTGTGTGTTGCTACTGCGGCGGCACACAGGTAATTGAAGAAATTGACCACGCTCCACCCAAAACCTTCTTCTATGGAAAACACCGCCCGAAAGGACTTGAGGTTCCTTCTTGCTCTCGTTGTAATAAAGTCTTTTCAAAGTTTGACGACTTCTTTGCACTCTTGGCATTTTTTCAAGCGTCCTTTCGGGACAGCAGATTCGAGCCGAGAATTCACCACATGATTTCGGGGAGCGTAAAGCGTTTTCCCGAGGCCCTTATGGAGATAGTAGAAAGCGGTCAAAGGGATCTCGTCCACAAAGGCAATATGAGCCGACAATCCGGTATACACATTAAGTTTGCACACCCTGACATTCATTTTGCGATAAATCTATCAATTGCGCGGTTAGTTGCTGCTAACTTTTATAACTTTAGGAAGATGCCAGCACCTGTTGGTTCAGCACTAGCAACTTGGTGGTTTTCCAACGTTCAACCGATGCCTCCTGAGAAACTTGAAGACCTGTTATCAAAGATGCCGAATTATCACACCTTAAAGCAAGGTGAGCAGTTTAATGTGAGCAATCAATATGAGGCTCGTTTGTTGTTTGCAGAAGATATGGCTGTTGGTGGCTGTGCATTTAATTTTCATCGATCATTTGTTGGTGTTGGGTTTTTGTTCCCATCACTCGATGACATAGACGAAAAAGATGGAAAACATCCATTGTTCTCGGTAACAGATAACGGTATCGAGCCAGTAAACGGCTGTTTCCCTCTAGGCGTTCGGCTTCCGAAAAGGAGATCAATATGAAGGCCCGCGTTCATGTGATGCTCAAGACCGGCGTTCTCGACCCGCAGGGCGAGGCGGTGCGCCACGCGCTGGGATCGCTCGGGTTTGACGGGGTCGAGGGCGTGCGGCAGGGCAAGGTGATCGAGCTGGACCTCGCCGAGACCGAGGCCGACAAGGCGCGCGCGACCGTGACCGAGATGTGCGAGAAGCTGCTCGCCAATACGGTGATCGAGAGCTACTCGGTGGAGCTGGTCTGAGCGGCGGCGCGCTGTCGATCACAGTTGCGTATGGATGCACAAATCCCTTGATCCAGCGTTGGGATCGGGGGATTTTGCGGTCGAGCGGCAGGCACGGTGAGAGCTGTCTGTGCATACCTTTTGGCCCGCGCGCATCCCGTGCGAACACATCAGAAAGCCCCCTCATGACCAGAGATGACATTCTTACCCTCGCCGGAATGCCGCCGGGCAATCCAAGCTATCCGCATGGTCCGTATCGCTTCATCAACCGGCAGTATTTCAACATCATCTACGAGAGCGACCCCGAGGCGATCCGCGCCATGGTGCCCGAGCCGCTGGAGCCTGACGGATCGGGCACGGTGGTCTATGAATGGATCGACATGCCCGATAGTTCGGGCTTTGGGGCCTATCAGGAATCGGGGGTCGTGATTCCCTGCCTGCTCGACGGCAAGCCGGTCAATTACACCACGATGATGTTTCTCAACGACGAACCGCCGATAACGGCGGGGCGCGAGATCTGGGGCTTTCCCAAACGCTGGGGCGAGCCGGATCTGCGGGTGGAGCGCGACACGCTCACCGGCACGCTCTCTTATGCCGGGCAGCGTGTGGCCATGGGCACGATGGTCTACAAGCACGAGACCATGTGCGACGACCCCGCCGACTGCGCCGCCAAGCTCGCGAAGACCGCCGTCAATCTCAAGCTCATTCCCTGCGTGAGCGGCGCGCCGCGCATCGCCGAACTGGTGGCCTTCGAGATGACCGATATCACCGTCAAGGGGTTCTGGCGTGGCCGCGCCCGCCTGCATCTGGTGCCGCATGTCAACGCGCCGGTCGCAGACCTGCCGGTGCGCCGCGTGATCGAAGGCCAGCATATCATCGCCGATCTGTCGCTGCCTTATGGCCGCGTGGTGCATGACTATCTCGCCTGACCGCGATGCCACGCCGCGCGATGGACAAGCGCGCCCCCGCGCGCTAAAGCCGCCCCAACGCGATCAGTGAGAGAGGCACCGCCATGCACGCCGCCGTCATCGTCTTTCCCGGCTCCAATTGCGACCGCGACCTTGCCGTGGCGTTCGAGCGCGCGGGGGCAAAGGTCTCGATGGTGTGGCACAAGGATACGGCGCTGCCCGAGGGCGTCGATATCGTCGCCGTGCCGGGGGGGTTTTCCTATGGCGATTACCTGCGCTGCGGGGCGATTGCCGCCAATTCGCCGATCTGCCGCGCGGTCGTGGCCCATGCCGAGCGTGGCGGCTATGTGCTTGGTATCTGCAACGGGTTTCAGGTTCTGACCGAGACCGGCCTTTTGCCCGGTGCGCTGTTGCGCAATGCCGGGCTGAAATATGTCTGCAAGCCGGTTGGCCTGACCGTCGCCACCGCCGACAGCGCCTTTACCCGCGCCTACAAGGCGGGCAACACGATCACCGTGCCAGTGGCCCATCACGACGGCAATTACTTCGCCGACGATGCCACGCTCGACCGGCTCGAAGCGGCGGATCGCGTGGCGTTCCGCTATGCCGACAACCCCAACGGATCGCTGCGCGACATCGCCGGCATCCTGTCGGAGAACCGCCGCGTCCTGGGCATGATGCCCCATCCCGAGCGCATGGCAGAACCCGCCCATGGCGGCAGCGACGGCGCGGCGATGTTCACCGGCCTGGTGGACGCGCTCGCGCCTGCGTGACGCTTGAGCGGGGGGCGCGCAGGGCGTAGACTTGCGCCCATGACAACGCCCACGCGCCCCGACCCCGGCCCGCACCTGCGCACGATCCCGTGGCGCGCGCGGCTGGTGCTCGTGGGGCTTTTCCTGGTGGCGGTGGTGGTGGTGCTGACGACCCACCGGATGCTCACCGACCGCTTTACCGAGAACACCCGCAACCGCGCCGAATTGCGCCTGCTGCTCTATAGCGGCAACCTGCTCAGCGAATTGCGCCAGAACGCCATCGTGCCGCAGCTTCTGGCGCGCGACCCGACGCTGATCGCGGCGCTGGCCAGCCAGGATTATGCGCAATCCACCCAGCGGCTGATTTCCTTTCTCGACGAAATCGGCGCCGCCTCGCTCATGCTGCTGGACAAGGACGGGCGCGTTGTGGCCGCGACCGAGCGGATGCGGCTGGGTGAGAATCTGCGCCAGGCCCCTTATTTCGTGGATGCCATCCGCGCGCGCGACACCGTGTTCAAGTTGCTGCGGCAGGAGGCGGGGCAGTTCAGCTTTTTCTATTCGCGGCGCATCGAGGGGCCGTCGGGGGCGCTGGGGGTGATCCTTGTCGAGGTGGATCTGCGCAAGTTCGAGCGCGCCTGGGCGGGCATTTCCGACGCGGTGATGGTCAGCGACAGCGAGGGTGTGATCGTGCTCGCGACCGAGCCGCGCTGGCGCGGGTTGACCGAGGCCGAGGCGCTCGCACGGGAGCCTGCCGACAGCGCCATCGAGCGCGCCATCAGCGCCACCGCCGACTGGACCGCGCTGCCCGCCGATGCCTATGTCGGCGGGCAGGCGGTGATGCGCGTCGAGGGCCGAGTGGCATTTCGCGGCTGGCGCATCGCGAGTTTCACCACCTATGCCGCCGTGCGCGACAAGGTGAACGGCTATATCGCGCTCGAAATCATGGGATTCGCGATTCTCATGGCGCTGGCCTTCTACTTTCTCAACCGTCGCGCCACCTCTCGGATGGTGCTTTTTCAGCGTGAATCGGCAGAGCTTCGCGCATTGAACGCGCGCCTTCAGCGGGAAATCGCCGAGCGCAGGCGCGTGCAGGAGACGCTGGCACAGGCCGAACAGACGCTTCAGCAAAGCTCCAAGCTGGCCGTGCTGGGCGAGATGTCGGCCGCCGTCAGCCACGAGTTGAACCAGCCGCTGGCAGCGATGAAAACCTATCTCGCGGGCGCGCGGCTGCTGCTGCGGCGCAACCGCCCCGACGAGGCGGTGATATCGTTCCAGCGCATCGACGACCTGATCGAGCGGATGGGCGCGATCACGCGCCAGCTCAAATCCTATGCGCGCCATTCGGGGGATGGCTTTACGCCTGTGAACCTTGGCGATGCGCTGGCCTCGGCGCTGGCGATGATGGAGCCGCAACTGCGCAAGCGCAAGGTGCAGATCACCCGCACCCTGCCCTCCGGGCCGGTGCTGGTGATGGGCGACCGGGTGCGCATCGAGCAGGTCATCGTCAACCTCTTGCGCAACGCGCTCGACGCCACCGAGAACACCCCCGATGCGGCCATCGACATCCTGCTTGCGGCGGGCGAGACGGCGGTGCTCACGGTGCGCGACAATGGCGGCGGGATCGACAATCTCGAAAAGCTGTTCGAGCCGTTCTACACCACCAAACTGCCCGGCGACGGGGTCGGGCTGGGGCTTGCCATTTCCTCGGGGATCGTCAACGACCTTGGCGGCCACCTGACGGCGCGCAACGCCGAGGGTGGGGGGGCTGTATTCGAGGTGCAGCTTCCCATATTGCCAGACGCGACCCCCGAGACCCAAGCTGCGGAGTGAGAGAGCCATGCCATCTGCCATGAAGATTGCCATCGTCGATGACGAGCGCGACATGCGCCAATCCATCAGCCAGTGGCTGGCGCTGTCGGGCTTCGACACCGAGACCTTCGCCAGCGCCGAGGACGCGCTTCAGCGTCTTGGCCCCGATTACCCCGGTATCGTGGTCACCGATATCCGGATGCCGGGCATGGACGGGATGCAATTTCTGCGCCGCCTGATGGGCGCGGATTCGACCCTGCCGGTCATCATGATTACCGGCCACGGCGATGTGCCGATGGCGGTCGAGGCGATGCGCCTCGGGGCGTTCGATTTCCTGGAAAAGCCGTTCAACCCAGACCGCATGACCGACCTGGCCAAGAAGGCCACGCAAAAGCGCCGGCTGGTGCTCGATGCGCGCTCGCTGCGGCGCGACCTGTCGGATGGCGGCACGCTGATGAAAAAGCTGATCGGCAACGCCCCCGCGATGGAGCGGCTGCGCGAGGATATCCTCGATCTCGGCCAGGCCGACGGCCATGTTCTGGTCGAGGGCGAGACCGGCACCGGCAAGACGCTGGTGGCCCACGCGCTGCACGCCGCCGGGAGCCGCGCGGGGCGCAGTTTCGTCACGCTGTCCTGCGCCGCTTTCGAGGAGGGCGCGCTTGCGCGGCGGCTGTTTGGCCCGGTCGAGGTCGGTGACGGGCATCTGCCCGCGTTCGAGGAGGCGCGCGGCGGCACCCTCGTGCTCGAGGATATCGAGGCGCTGCCCGAAACGGTGCAGGCGCGGCTCCTGACCGCGCTCAACGACGAGGGCACCCCGCCCGAGACGCGCATCGTCGCCATATCGAACATGCAAGACGAGGGCCGCACCTGCGAGGATGCGCTGCGCCCCGATCTTTTTTACCGGCTGGCCAGCCTGCGCCTGACGGTGCCGCCCCTGCGCGCGCGCGGCGAGGATATCCTCACGCTCTTCACCCGCTTCATCGCGCAATTCGCCGAGGATTACGGCTGCGAGGCCCCGCAGGTCAGCGCTCAGGAGGCGACGCAGCTTCTGCAAGCCCCCTGGCCCGGCAATGTGCGCCAGCTTTTCAACATCGCCGAGCGCGCCGTGCTCCAGACCCGGCGCGGCTCCGGCACACTCACTTCTCTTTTGATGTCGGACCACGCCGACATGCAGCCGGTGATGACCACCGAGGGCAAACCGCTCAAGGAATATGTCGAGACCTTCGAGCGGATGCTGATCGACAACACCATGCGCCGCCACAGGGGGTCGGTTCAGGCGGTGATGGATGAATTGTGCCTGCCGCGCCGGACGCTGAACGAAAAGATGGCAAAATACGGGCTTACGCGCGCCGATTACATCGGCTGAAAGGCCCTGCGCATTTTCGCCATTGTGTTTTCGCCGCCGGTGGCCTTACTGTAACAGATGGGCAGGCCCCGGTTCGATACCCCGGTGCCCGCCGAGAGATTCGCTGTTTCAGGTATCCGTTGGATCAAAATCCCTGCGGCTGAACAGACCGATTGGCCCCCGCCAAGGGGACCGCACGCTTGCCCGTTGCCGTGCCGATGGTGCGCGCCGGGTGCTGAATTGGCCCCTCAAACCGGGGTCGGAGTAGTAGAACCGCGATGACGCGCGCAACAGGCATGACACCGACGATATCGGCAGCGCCCGGCGCCTGTGGCGCCCTTGCGCCCGTCCTCGCCCATGACAGACACAGGCCGCAAGGTGCCGCGCCCCCGGGCAGGCCCCTGATCGGTCGTGCAGACGGAACACATGCCCAAGAAAATGCTCATAGACGCCACCCACGCAGAGGAAACCCGCGTTGTGGTGGTGGACGGAAACAAGGTCGAGGAATTCGACTTTGAATCGGAAAACAAGCGCCAGCTAGCCGGCAATATCTATCTCGCCAAGATCACCCGCGTGGAGCCGTCGCTCCAGGCGGCCTTTGTCGAGTATGGCGGCAATCGCCACGGCTTTCTCGCCTTCGCGGAAATCCACCCGGATTACTACCAGATCCCGGTGGCCGACCGCGAGGCGCTGATGGCCGAGGAAGAGGCCCTCGCCGAGGCGCAGAAGGAAGAAGAGGAAAAGCCCCGGCGCGTCACGCGCTCGCGCAGCCGCTCGCGGTCACGCTCGAAGGCGGAAAAGACCAGCTCGGACGACGCGGTGGCCACGGCCGATATCACCGGCATGGAAACCATCGACCTTGACCAGGACGAGGCCAGCTCGCCGATGGAACGCGTGGCCGAAACCCCAATAGAGGAGCCGGACGAGGATCAGGCGACCGGAGCCGCCGACAGCGCCGGGGCCGCCGAGCCTGCGCCCGAGGCAGAGGCCGAGGAGGACGCCCTCGACACCCGCGATCATGCCACCAACGATGACAGCATCGAATCGGTCGCTGACGAGGATGACAGCGAGGATATCCGCCCCGTGCGCAAGCCGCGCCCGCGCCGCTACAAGATCCAGGAAGTCGTCAAGGTCCGCCAGATCATGCTGGTGCAGGTCGTCAAGGAAGAGCGCGGCAACAAGGGCGCGGCGCTGACCACCTATCTGTCGCTTGCCGGGCGCTACTGCGTGCTCATGCCCAACACCGCGCGCGGCGGCGGCATCAGCCGCAAGATCACGCTTGCCGCCGACCGCAAGAAGCTCAAGGAAATCGCCACCGAGATCGACGTACCCAAGGGCGCGGGCCTCATCATCCGCACCGCGGGTGCCAAGCGCACCAAGGCCGAGATCAAGCGCGATTACGAATATCTCCAGCGCCTGTGGGAGCAAATCCGCGAATTGACGCTTCGCTCCATCGCGCCCGCCAAGATCTACGAGGAGGGCGACCTCATCAAGCGCTCGATCCGCGATCTTTACAACCGCGAGATCGACGAGGTTCTGGTCGAGGGCGAGCGCGGCTACCGCATCGCCAAGGACTTCATGAAGATGATCATGCCGTCCCACGCCAAGAACGTGAAGCATTACCACGATCCGATGCCGCTTTTCGCGCGCCACCAGGTCGAGAGCTATCTGGCCGGCATGTTCAACCCGGTGGTGCAGCTTCCCTCGGGCGGCTATATCGTGATCGGCGTGACCGAGGCGCTTGTCGCCATCGACGTGAACTCGGGCCGCGCCACCAAGAAGGGCTCGATCGAGGAAACCGCGCTTCAGACCAATCTCGAGGCCGCCGACGAGGTGGCGCGGCAGTTGCGCCTGCGCGATCTCGCGGGGCTGATCGTCATCGACTTCATCGACATGGACGAACGCCGCAACAATGCGGCGGTGGAAAAGCGCTTCAAGGACAAGCTCAAGACCGACCGCGCGCGCATCCAGGTGGGCCGCATCTCGGGCTTTGGCCTCTTGGAGATGAGCCGCCAGCGCCTGCGCCCCGGTATGCTCGAGGCCAGCACGCAGCCCTGTCCGGCCTGCCACGGCACCGGGCTTATCCGCTCGGATGACAGCATGGCGCTGTCGATCCTGCGCCAGATCGAAGAAGAGGGCGTGCGCCGCCGCTCGCGCGAGGTGGTCGTGCGCGCGCCGGTGGGGATTGCCAACTTCCTCATCAACCACAAGCGCGAGCATATCGCCGGAATCGAGCTGCGCTATGGCCTGTCGGTGCGCATCGAGGGCGATCCGTCGCTGGTCAGCCCCGATTTCGTGCTGGACAAGCTCAAGGTGGCCACCCGCACGGTGCCCGAACCGGCGGCGTTCGTCTCGGGGGGCGCGGCCCTGATGGATGCGATCGACGGCGAGGCCGAGGCCGACGCTGACGCCATCGAGACCGAGGCCGAGGACATCGCCGAGACCGCAGCCGAGGCCACCCCGCCTGCGGGCGACGATACCGACAAGCCCAAGAAGAAGCGCCGCCGCTCGCGCAGCCGCAAGCGCAAGCCGCGCTCGGGTGATGGGCAGGACGCGACCGAGGGCCAGGCCGAGGATCAGGACGCGATAGCGCCCGAAGCCGGTGATGCGCAGCCCGCGCAAGAGGAGGCCGGGGAGGCCGCAGCAGAGCCGGTGGCCGACAAGCCCAAGCGCCGCAGCCGGTCGCGCAGCAAGACCCCCGCGCCGGACACCGCCGATGCCACGCCCGAGGCGGCACCGGATGCCGACACGCCCGCGCCGGTGACCAAGCCCAAGCGCCGCACCGTATCGCGCCGCAAGAAGCCCGATCCGGCGGTGGATCAGGCGGAACCGGTGGCGGAGGAAGCCGTGGCAGAGCAGGTGGCGGAGCAGCCTGCGCCAGTGGTTGAACAGCCCGTGGCCGACCCGGCACCACAGCCGGACCCCGCGCCGGTGGCTGAACAGCCTGTGGCCGAACCGGACCCGGCACCGCAGCCGGAACCGGACCCGGTGGCCGAGCAGCCCGAACCCGCCCCCGTGGCCGATGAACCGGCCCCCGAGGCGCAAGACAAGCCCAAGCGGCGCGGCTGGTGGTCCTTCGGCTAAGACCGGTTTCGCGCGCGGCCCCGGTTTTGGCGTTCGACACCTGATACTTGGTGCCCGATGCTGCACGCGAGAGGCTAGGTCTGAAGGGGACGGTCTCCCCGAGGCATGAGCCGCGCAGCGCCCGTCACGCCAAAGGCGTGCCGCCCATAATCGGCGCACCTTCGGTGCGACGGGGCGGGCGGGCGCTGCGCGGCGGCGTGCGGGGCACGCCTTGATTCCGCGCAAGAGCACCCCGTATCTAATGACGGCATTTCCCTCCACGACGCTTGCCGCGCCGCATTGCTCCACATCCGTCGTATTACGCGCTCTTGCGGATGAGATAGACCTGCCCGCCCGCCTCGTCGCTGGTAGAGACCAGCGCGTGACCGCTTTCGGCGCAGAAATACGGCACGTCGATCACCGCTGCCGGGTCATCGGCCCAGAGCGCGATCACCTCGCCCACGGCCAGCGATTTCAGCCGCTTGCGCAGCTTGAGCACGGGAAGCGGGCACAAAAGGCCACGCGCATCGAGTGTGTGATCCGGGGTCATGGCTCGCAGATAGCGGCCCTGTTACAGCCTGTCCACAAGGATGTGACAGACTGCCTGATGACGCGGGCGGCGCGACCGGCTATGAGGGGGCCATGTTTGGCATAGAAATCATCGACGCGGCGCTTTTGCCCGCCCTCTTCGTGGCGCTTCTGGCGGGGGTCGTGTCGTTCCTCAGCCCCTGCGTCCTGCCCATCGTGCCGCCTTATCTCGCCTATATCAGCGGGGTGAGCCTCAACGACTTGTCGCAGGACGGCACGGCGCGGGCGCGGGCGGTGGTCCCGGCGCTCTTCTTCGTGCTGGGGCTGTCGACGGTCTTTCTGTTCCTCGGCTTTACCGCCTCGGCGCTGGGGCGGGCCTTTCTGCAATATCAGGATTGGTTCAACACCATCGCGGGCATCCTCGTGATGGGGTTCGGCGCGCATTTCATCGGCATTTACCGGCTGAAATTCCTCGACCGCGAGGCGCGGTTTGACGCGGGCGACCGGGGCGGCTCGTCGTTTGGGGCCTATGTGCTGGGGCTGGCATTCGCCTTTGGCTGGACGCCCTGCATCGGCCCGCAACTGGGCGCGATCCTGTCGCTGGCGGCCTCCGAGGCCAATGTTGCGCGCGGCACCACGCTCCTGGCGGTCTATGCCATCGGGCTGGGCGTGCCGTTCCTGCTGGTCGCGGCCTTCCTGCCGCGTCTGACCGGCCTGATGGGCTGGATGAAGCGCCACATGGAGCAGATCGAGCGTGTCATGGGCCTGCTTTTGTGGACCATCGGCCTCTTGATGCTCACCGGCGGCTTCTCGGATTTCTCCTATTGGCTGCTGGAGATGTTCCCGGCGCTGGCGCTTCTGGGCTGAGCGCTCATCGCGTCAGGATCAGCCGTTCGCCGGTAATCTCGACGCTGGAAAAGCGGCGCAGATAGTCCATCCCCAAAAGCGAGCCTTGCATCTCGCCCTCGTTGACCACGGCGCGCACATCCTGGTCGGTGATCGGGCCGATGGCGAGGCGATCAAGACGCACGGGGGCGGTGCGCACCGTGCCATTGGCGGTTTGCGCGCGACCGGTGAAGATGAGGCGCGCGGTGTCGATCCCCGCGCGGGCCGCATCGTCGCGGCTCAGCACGATCTGGCTTGCCCCGGTATCGACGACAAAGCGGATCGCGGCGCCGTTGACCTCGGCGGTCAGGTAATAATGCCCGTCCGGCGCGCGCGGCAGCGCGATGCGGTTCTCGCCCAGCACGCTGGCGCCGGGCTGCACGGTCTGGCGGATATCCTGCCACAGCCCGACCATGGCGATGGCCCCGAGGAATATCAGCCCCCAGGCGGCGGCATATTGCGCCAGCTTGCCGAGCGATTGGCGGCCCTGCACCACGAACCACAGCACCAGCACCGATCCGAGGATCGCGAGATAGACGAGACGGGGGAAATCAAAGCTGTCCATGCGCCCGATATGGCCCCTCAGCCCGCCAAACCAAACCCGCGCAGCCCGTCGAGCACGAATTGCACCGCCAGCGCCGCCAAAAGCATCCCCAGAAGCCGCGTCACCACGTTGATCCCGACATTGCCAAGCGCGCGCTCCAAGAGCCCGCCCAGCAGGAACAGCACAAAGACCAGCGCCACCACCGACAGCATCACCCCGATCACCATCGCCAGCCCCTCGATACCCGGCCTGTCGCCGACCAGAAGGATCACCGTGGTGATCGAGCCGGGCCCGGCAATGAGCGGGATGGCCAGCGGAAAGATCGACGGATCGTCGCCCTCGTCCTCTTCGGCGGCGTCGGCCTGGCCCTTGCGGCGGCGCGAGCGCCGCTCGAACAGCATGTCGAGCGCGGTCAGGAACAGCAATATCCCCCCCGCGATGCGAAAGGCGGGCATGGAAATGCCGATGAAGCCCAGCACCGCCTCGCCGAAGGCCGCGAACACGATGATGATCAGCGCCCCGGCCACGCAGGCGCGGATCGCGATGGCGCGGCGGCGGGTGCTGTCCATGCCCTGCGTCAGCGCCACGAAAAGCGGCGTCATGCCGATAGGGTCGATGATGACGAAGAGCGCGACGAAGGCGGTGATCAGAAAGGCGGTATCCATTGCGGGCATGTCCTTGGCGGCTTTGAGGCGCGTTGCACCATGCCGGGGCGCGTTTGCCAAGGAAAATCTGGTCCGGGGCGCGGGGCGCGCGCGCTCGGTCAGGTCGTGCCGCCCCCCCCAAGCGCGCGCAGCACCTGCGGCAGGGTCTCGGGCAGGTCCTCGGCGATGAGGCCGGGGCCAAAGACGCGGGCGGCCTCGACATGGAGCCAGGCGGCACCCTCGGCGGCCTGCACCGGGGCCAGCCCCCGCGCCATCAGCCCGGTGATGATCCCCGCCAGCACATCGCCCGATCCGGCGGTGGCGAGCCACGGGGCGGCGCGGTCATACTGCGCCGCGTGGAGACTGCACCGCCCATCCGGCGCGGCGATCACGGTATCGGGGCCTTTCAGGAGCACCACGCAGCCCGCCCGCCGCGCAGCCGCGCGCGCCGCGTCCACCCTCGAATAGGCGGGCCCTTTGGTGGGCGGGGCCGCCAGCCGCGCGGCGAGATCGGGAAAGAGGCGCGCGAACTCGCCCTGATGGGGCGTGAGCACGCACGCCCCGTGCAGCATCGCGAACAGCGCGCCGGGATCATCCTCGAACGCCGTCAGCGCATCGGCATCCAGAACGGTGGCGCGGGGGTCCGCCCCGCCGCAGGCCACGGGCACCAGGTCGCGCGCCCGCGCAAGGCCCAGTCCGGGGCCAAGGCAGAGCGCGGTGATGCGGGGATCGGCCAGCATCGCGGCAAGCCCCGCGCCGTCCTCGACCCGCCGCAGCATCAGTGCGGCGATCTGGCAGGCCACCTCTTGCTGCGCGGACCCCGGCACGCCCAGCGTGACCACCCCTGCCCCGATCCTGAGCGCGGCACGCGCCGCCAGCCGCGCCGCGCCGGTGCGCCCTGCCCCGCCCGATACGATCAGCGCGTGGCCGTGGCGGTATTTATGCCCGCCCGCCCGCTTGGCGAGCGTTGCCGCGTCCGGCGCGGGGCAGAGCGTGATGGCCTCGGGCGCGCCCGGCGGCAGGCCGATATCGGCCACGCGCAGCACCCCGCAATGATCGGGGCCGTCAGCGAGGTAATGCCCCGGCTTGGCGCTGTGAAAACTCACCGTCAGATCGGCGCGCATCGCCGCGCCCAGCACCCGCCCGCTATCGGCGCAGAGCCCCGACGGGATGTCGATGGCCACGCAGCGCGCCGCGCGCCGCGCCACGGTCTCGCGCAACAGCCCCTCAAGCGGGCGCGTCAGCCCGGTGCCAAAGAGCGCATCGACCACCAGCGCGCCCTCCCCGATGTCCTGCGCCTCGGCGAGGGGGCGGGTTGCGCCGAGCGCCGACCACCGCTGGTAATTCGCCTTCGCGTCGGGCGGCAATTTCCCGGCCTCGCCGTAAAGGAACGCAGCCACCTCCCAGCCCCATTCCTTCAGCAATCGCGCGACAACGAAGCCGTCGCCGCCATTGTTGCCCGGCCCGCACAGCACCACCGCGCGCTGCGGCGCGCGGGCGAGGGCCGGCCACTCGTCGAACATTGCCGCGACCACGCCGCGCCCGGCGCGCTCCATCAACTCCATCCCGGTGACGCGACCCGCGCCGATCTCGGCCCCCTCAAGGGTGCGCATCTGCGCGGCGGTGAGCAGGTCTGTCATCGGCGGCTTCCTTCCATCCGTTCGGCGATTCAATTCTGCCCTGTTTCGCGGCATATTGCCTATTTTTTGAGCAATCATGGCAAAACCGGGCCGCCATCGGCCCGGTTGCCACCCTATCCGATTGCCGCCTCCTGCGGGAAGTGATTTGCACGGCTGCGAAACCGGTCAGGGAGGCTCCTTGCGATGAAAAAGATCGAGGCGATCATCAAGCCATTCAAGCTCGACGAGGTGAAGGAAGCCTTGCAGGAGGCGGGCATTCAGGGGCTTTCGGTGATCGAGGTCAAAGGGTTCGGCCGCCAGAAGGGCCATACCGAACTCTATCGCGGGGCCGAATATGTCGTGGACTTCCTGCCCAAGGTCAAGATCGACGTGGTCGTCGATGACGATCAGGTCGAGGGCGCGATCGAGGCCATCGTGGACGCGGCGCGCACCGACAAGATCGGCGACGGCAAGATCTTCGTCAGCCCTGTCGAGCAAGCCATCCGCATCCGCACCGGCGAGACCGGGCCGGACGCGCTCTGACACATCCAACAACCCATCAACATTCCACATAACGAAAGGGACAGGCGCATGAGCACCGACGCGCTTCTCAAGCTGATCAAGGACGAGGATATCGAATATGTCGATATCCGTTTCACCGACCCGCGCGGCAAGCTTCAGCACGTGACCGTGATCGCCGATCTGGTCGACGAGGATTTCATCGAAGAGGGGTTCATGTTCGACGGCTCCTCCATCGCCGGGTGGAAGAGCATCGAGGCCAGCGACATGAAGCTGATGCCCGATACCGACAGCGCCTATGTCGATCCGTTCTACGCCGAGAAAACGCTTTGCGTGCATTGCTCGGTGGTCGAGCCCGATACCGGCGAACCCTATGACCGCGATCCGCGCGGCACCGCGCAGAAGGCCGAGGCCTACCTGATCGCGAGCGGGATCGGCGATACGTCCTTCTTCGGGCCTGAGGCGGAATTCTTCATCTTCGACGATGTCCGCATCTCCAACAAGATCAACAAGGTCTCCTACGAGGTCGATGCCATCGACGGCTCGTGGAACACCGACACCGAATACGAGATGGGCAATACCGGCCACCGCCCCGGTCTCAAGGGCGGCTATTTCCCGGTCAACCCGATTGACGACGGTCAGGATATCCGCTCGGAAATGCTCTCGACGATGAAGCGTCTCGGCATGAAGGTGGACAAGCACCACCACGAGGTGGCGTCGTGCCAGCACGAGCTGGGCCTTATCTTCGGCACGCTGACCAAGCAGGCCGACGAGATGCAGAAATACAAATACGTCATCCACAACGTGGCGCAGGCCTATGGCAAGACCGCGACCTTCATGCCCAAGCCGATCTATGGCGACAACGGCACGGGGATGCATGTCAACATGTCGATCTGGAAGGACGGCAAGCCGCTGTTCGCGGGCGATAAATATGCCGATCTGAGCCAGGAGGCGCTGTGGTTCATCGGTGGTATCCTCAAGCACGCGAAAACGCTCAACGCCTTCACCAACCCCTCGACCAACAGCTACAAGCGGCTGATCCCCGGTTTCGAGGCACCGGTGCTGCGGGCCTATTCGGCGCGCAACCGTTCGGGCTGCATCCGTATCCCGTGGACCGAAAGCCCCAAGGCCAAGCGCGTCGAGGCCCGTTTCCCCGATCCTTCGGCCAACCCCTACCTGTGCTTTGCCGCGCTTCTGATGGCCGGGCTTGACGGGATCAAGTCGCGGATCGATCCGGGCGAGGCGATGGACAAGAACCTCTACGACCTGCCCGCCGAGGAGCTGGAAGGCATCCCCACCGTCTGCGGCAGCCTGCGCGAGGCGCTCGACGCGCTGCGCGCCGATCACGAGTTCCTGCTGGCGGGCGACGTGTTCACCCGCGACCAGATCGACGGCTATATCGCGCTCAAGATGGAAGAGATCGAACTTTACGAGCACACGCCGCACCCGGTCGAATTCCTGATGTATTACAGCTGCTAAGGCATGATCAGGGCAGATTTGGCCCGACTTACAACCCTGAGGCACCCCGACACCGGGGTGCCTTTTCTTATGCGGGCAAGCTGTTTCGCAGGTCGCGCCAATGTGATGTTTCCGAACATATTGCCTCAATGTATCCGCATTTGAAACAAACTGGGTGCCAATTTCCCTGTCAATTTCCATGGTGACCGAAAAACCGATAGGTGCCACCATGACCGATACGATCCAGAAGGTTCAGGCCGGGCTAGTATTCTTGGGTACAAAATCATTCGATATCGCCGCGATCACCTGCGGTATCGCCGATACGCTCGACCGGCTGGGCGAGCGGGTGGACGAGCGGCGTTGCGTAAGCGACACGCAGGCCATCTTGTGCGCACGCCACCTTGTCTGCCGGGTGCGCATAGCAGAGGGCCACCCGCTGCCCCGGCTCGATGACACCCCCGCCCATATCGTTGAGTTGCGCGTGGAAAAACAGGCCGGTGCCGGGGCGACGGCCGAGACGCTGATCGCCTATCTTCTGACCACGCTGCAAGCATCGCTCGCCCCCGATTACGTGCAATGGACCGATCCGCGCGCGGTGCTGACGCGGGCCGAGTTCCGCGCCGCGGTGGCCAATACCGCCGCGATGCCCGCGCCGATGCGCCCCAAGCCCGCCGCCCCCCGGCCCCGTCGCAACCGTCTGCCCGATGTCGAGGCGGCCTATGCGCAACTGCGCGCGAAAATGCCCGGCTTTGGCAAGGGCGGCGCCGAGGAGGCGCGGATCGACGCGCTGCGCGCGGCGTTCCGCGATCCCGACCCGGCCGAAGCCACGGCGATGGCGCAGCCAGACGACATCCGCGAGCCGACTGCGCCGCTGCGGCTCAGCGTCTGGATGATGACCGTGACGCTTGGTCTTTTTGCGCTGCCGGTCGCGGTGGCGCTTGCGATCATCAACTTGCTGCGCGGCGAGAACATGCGGCTGGCCGCGCATACCACGGCGCTGACCGGCATGTTCATGGTGCTGGCGACACATGGCCAGATCGCGCAAGCCGCGCAACTGGTCGGGGTGCTTGGCGGATGATCCGCGCAACCCCCCGATATCGCCGCGCGCAACGCCTTGTCCCAAGGCATCGGCGCGGTATGGTGGCGGTGTTCATGCACCGATCAGGAGAGTAACGATGTCAGTCACGTCCCCATGCGCCACGCCGCGCCGTTCTGCCCTTGGCCTCGCCGTCGCCCTGATGTTGGCCGGGCTCGGCACCGGGGCGGCAGGGGCCGCGCAATGCGGCGACACCGGCCACGGCTTTGACGCGTGGAAGCACGATTTCGCGCGCGAAGCCGCCGCCGAAGGTGTCGGACAGCGCGGGATCGACGCGCTGATGCGGGCCGGATACGCCCATGCCACCATCGCCGCCGACCGCAACCAGAAAAGCTTTCGCTACAGCCTTGAGAAGTTCATGGAGGTGCGCGGTGCCTCGGTCATCGTGTCACAAGGACGCCAGCGCCGGGCGCGCGACGCGGCCTTCTACGATGCGCTGGAGCGGCAATACGGCGTGCCCGCGGGCGTGCTGATCGCGATCCATGGGATGGAAACCGGCTTTGGCCGCTTCATGGGTGATACGTCGGTGGTCTCGGCCATTGTCACGCTGACATGGGATTGCCGCCGGTCGGAGTTCTTTCGCCCCCACGCGCTTGGCGCGCTCAAGCTGGTGGATCGCGGCGATATCACCCCCGCCACGCAGGGCGCGCGCCATGGCGAGCTGGGCCATACCCAGTTCCTGCCGGGCAACGCGCTGCGCTATGGCGTGGACGGCAATGGCGACGGGCAGGTGGATTTCTACAACCTGACCGACGCGATGGCCTCGACCGCCAATTTCCTGCGCGCCAAGGGCTGGCAGCCGGGGGGCGGCTATCAACCCGGCGAGCCGAATTTCGCGGTGATCGAGCAATGGAACGCCGCCGACGTCTATCAAAAGGCGATCGCCATCATGGCGGCACAGATCGACGGGCGCTGAGGCTGCGCAACAAGACGGTGAGACGGGCGTAAAGAGTGCATTTTGGGTTCCCTCCGTTTCAGGACAGGAGCAAGCCGAAAGGCAGATCATGAGCAGGCAATCTTACGGCGACATCGCCGCACTGGAATATCACGGCCCGCCGGGGATGGATTTCCCCGATATCGTCGAGGAATTCGACATCTCCTCGCACGGGCTTGCGACGCAGGTGCGCCGCCTGACATGGGACGGCGAGGATATCGCGCTCATCGACCGCGAGTCCGTGCGCATCGCGCTTGGCTGGTTGCCGCCCGAGCGCGAGGACCGGCCGCATTACCTTGTAATCGCCATCGGCCCGCCGCCCCGGCGCAAGGGACATTCACCCTTTGATCCAAACGCCTATAGCGTGCTGCTCGAGCGCGCGTTGGAGCGGTTGGGCGGCTACCTGCCCTTTGATGCGGTCTTGCGGGGCCCAAGCTCGCAGGCCGTGGGCACCTCGCTCATGGACCGGACCTTTGATCTTCTGGGCGCGACCGCGCCAAGGCTTACCTCGCAAGATTTCGAGACCGCGCGCCGCAAACGCGGCGAGGCGCGCAACGGCGCATGGCGCAAGGAGGCGATAGAGCCCACCGCCCTGCCCAATATCCCGTCGCAGCCGCTGCGCCTGACCGTGGTCACGCTGGGGCTGACGCTGTTCCTGCACGCCCCGCCCATCGGCGCGGCGCTGCTCGCCTATACCGCCCTGCGCGAGGCGCAGCCCCTCCTCAGCGCCTGAGGACGGGGCCGCGCAGAGACCCACGGATTACGCTTGCACCCGCGCCCGAATCCCCCTCACCTGTGAAAAAACGAGGGAGAAATTCATGCAAAGGATCAAGGCCGCCGTCTGCCACGCGTTCGGTGCCCCGCTCAGCATCGAGGACGTGGCCTTGCGCGCGCCGCAGGCTGGCGAGGTCGAGGTCGCGCTCGACGCCGTCGCCATATGCCATTCCGACATCACCTTCGCCGAGGGCGGCTGGGGCGGCTCGCTTCCGGCTGTCTATGGTCACGAGGCCGCAGGCCGCGTGCGCGGCATCGGCCCCGGCGTGACCGGCCTTGCCGAGGGGGATCCGGTCGTGGTGACGCTCATTCGCGCCTGCGGCCAATGCGCGCCTTGCGCCGGTGGCCGCCCCACGGGATGCGAGACGCCCTATGACGGCGATCACGGGCCGCTCTCCATGCCCGACGGCAGCAAGCTGCATCAGGCGATGGCCTGCGGTGCCTTTGCCGAGGCCGTCGTGGTCCATCACAGCCAGGTTGTGCGCCTGTCCGAGGGCATCGACATGGCCGCCGCCTCGCTTCTGGCCTGCGGCGTCATCACCGGGGTGGGCGCGGTGGTGAACGCCGCCGGGTTGCGCGCCGGGCAGGACGTGGTCGTAATCGGCGCGGGCGGGGTTGGCCTCAACGCCATTCAGGGCGCACGCATCGCGGGCGCGCGCCGCATCGTGGCCGTCGACATGACCGAGGACAAGCTCGCCGTGGCGCGCGACTTCGGCGCCACCGACGGCGTGCTTGCGACCCAGGACAAGCCGTGGCGCGCGGCCAAGGCCGCCATGGGGCGCGGCGCGGATGCGGTTTTCGTCACCGTGGGCGCGGCGCGCGCCTATGACGAGGCCCCGCGCTACCTTGCCGGGGGTGGCAAGATGGTCATGGTCGGCATGCCCCATTCGGGCGCGACAAGCCGCTACGAGGCCGCCAGTTTCGCCGCCGCCGGTCAGGCGATGATCGGCTCCAAGATGGGCGAGACGGTGATCCGCCGCGATATCCCCTGGATGGTCGATCTCTACAGGCAGGGGCGGCTCAAGCTCGACGAATTGATCTCGGGCCGGTGGCGGCTCGACCAGATCAACGAAGCGATTGCCGATACCAAATCCGGCGCGGCCAAGCGCAACGTAATCGTGTTTGACTGACCGGCCCACCCGGCGCGTCGCGCGGCCATAGCAGGAGGCAATGATGAAACTCGCCGATCTCGATATCATCGTGACCGCCCCCCCGGCACCGGGCTGGGGCGGGCGCTACTGGATATTGGTCAAGCTTACCACCGATGACGGGATCACCGGCTGGGGCGAATGCTATGCCACCTCCGTAGGCCCCGAGGCGATGCGCGGCGTGATCGAGGATGTGTTTTCGCGCCACATGGCGGGGGAAAATCCTGAAAACGTTGAAAAAATGTTCCGCCGCGCCTATTCCTCGGGCTTCACCGGGCGGCCCGATCTGACGGTGATGGGGGCCTTCTCGGGGCTGGAAATCGCCTGCTGGGATATCCTTGGCAAGGCGCGGGGGCGGCCGGTCTGGGCGCTTCTGGGCGGGCGGATGAACGAGCGCATCCGCGCCTATACCTATCTCTACCCCCTGCCCCATCACGATCTTACCGCGTTCTGGACCTCGCCCGACATGGCCGCCGAAAGCGCGCTTGACGCGCTGGACCGGGGATATACCGCGATCAAGTTCGACCCCGCCGGCCCCTACACGATGCGCGGGGGGCATATGCCGGCGCTCTCGGACATATCGCTTTCGGTGGCGTTCTGCCGCGCCATCCGCGAGGCGGTGGGCGACCGCGCCGATCTGCTCTTTGGCACTCACGGGCAATTCACCCCCGCCGGTGCGATCCGGCTGGGGCAGGCGCTGGAGCCGTATTCGCCGCTCTGGTTCGAAGAGCCGGTTCCGCCGGATAACGTTGACTACATGGCCCGCGTCGCCCGCGCCGTGCGCATCCCCGTGGCCACCGGCGAGCGGCTCACGACCAAGGCCGAATTTGCCGCCGTGCTGCGCGCCGGGGCCGCCGAGATCCTGCAACCCGCGCTTGGCCGCTCAGGAGGCATCTGGGAGGCCAAGAAGATCGCCGCCATCGCCGAGGCGCATGGCGCGCAAATGGCCCCGCATCTTTATGCCGGGCCGGTGGAATGGGCCGCCAACGTGGCCCTGGCGGCGTCGATCCCCAATATCCTGATGGTCGAGAGCATCGAGACGCCGTATCACGACGCGCTCATCCGGGGCGGCATCCGCGTCGAGGGCGGGTTCATCACCCCGCCCGAGGCCCCCGGCCTTGGCATCGAGGTGGACGAGGCATTGGCACGCGCGCATCCCTATACCGGCACCGGCCTGCATCTCGAAATGCAGGACGCACCCTGCGACTATGTGCATGGCAACAGTTTTGCCGGGGGCGCGCCGCTCAAACAGGGGTGAGGGGCGGTGGCGGAAAGCTTTCCCCCTGCCCCCGCTCGGACACGAGGCACGCCGTTGGCGTGACGGGCGGGCCCTGTTGCAACGGTGCAGTTCCCTGATAACTCGGATTTATTCGGCGACCATATAGCAACATGCTCCGAGCGGCGCGAAATCGCCGTCTCGCGGCCTTTTTCATGCGCCTTTTGTCGGGCTAGACTGCCCCCATGATCGTGACGCACGCACTTTCCCCGCTCTCTCACCGGGCGCTGCGCCTTGGCCTTCTGCTCGGGGCCGAGGCGGTGGTGCTGGTGGCGGCATTCCAGGTCATGACCGATCTGGAATGCCGCGCGACGGGGATCGAGGCTGCGTGTCGCGGTCTGCGCTGGGCGGGGCTGTGGGTGATCTGCGCGGCCTCGCTCGTGGGGGTGTGGCTCTGGGCGCGGCCCGAGGCGCGCGTGGCCTTCGGACGCATGGCCGATGAGGGCGCGGGCGGGTGGCGCTGGGCGCTGGTGCACGCGCTCGGGCTGGCGTTGGTGGCCGCACCGCTTCTGGCGGTGCCCGAAGGGGCGATGAACGCCCGATTCGCGACGGTGTTCCCGGTGCTGTGCGCGGGCGCGGCGCTGGCCGTGCTGGGCGGGGTCATGTGGCTGGCGCGCCCGGCGGCGTGGCGCGCATGGCTCGTGGGGCGGGGCTGGTCGCTGGCGGCGATCACGGGCTTTGCCGCCGCTTTGCCGGGCGTCGTGGTTCTGGCCGGGCCGCTCTGGACGGTGCAGGCGCTGACCGATCTGACCTTCATCGCGGTCTATCTGCTGTTGCGGCTCTTCTCGGACGCGGTCGAGGTCTATCCCGATGCGCTTGTGATCGGGGCAGAGGGGTTTCTGGTCGAGGTTGCCGATACCTGTTCGGGGATCGAGGGGCTGGTGCTCATCACCGCGTTTCTGGGCCTGTATACCGTGCTCTTTCGCGACGAGTTGCGCCTGCGGCGGATGTGGCTGGTGATCTGGCCGCTTGCCTTGCTGGCAAGCTGGTGCTTCAACACGATCCGCATCACCGCGCTCATTCTCATCGGGGCGCATGTCTCGCCTGAACTGGCGGTGAACGGGTTTCACAGTTTTGCGGGCTGGATCATGTTCACCGTGCTGGCGGTGAGCGTGCTCGTCGTCGTGAACCGCAGCCGGTACGCGCTTCAGGCGGCGGCGGTGCCGCTGGCGCGGAGCGCCGCGCCGACCGCCCCGGCAGAGGATGACGTAATCGCGCGGATCGCGCCGTTCATCGTATTCGCGCTGTCAGGGATGATCGCGCAGGCGTTTTGGGCCGATCCGGCGCTGGGTTATCCGGTGCAGGTGGCGATGATGGCGGGGGTGCTGTGGTGGGCGCGCCATGCCGTTGCGCGGCTCATGGCGCAACCCTCGGCGCTGTCGCTGCTGGCGGGGGGCGCGGTGGGGGTGACCTGGGTGCTGAGCGCAGGCCCGCCCTCGCCCCTGTCGGAGGGGCTGGCGGCGCTCTCGGGCGCGGGCTTGGCGGCCTGGGCGGTGCTGCGGGTGCTGGGCACCGTGGCGCTGGTGCCGGTGATCGAGGAGATGTTCTTTCGCGGCTATGTGCAGGCGCGGCTTGACCGGGGCACATGGCCGAGCCGGGTGCTGGCGGTCGCAGTGTCGGCCGCGCTCTTTGCCGCGCTGCACGGTCGCTGGCTTGAGGCCGGACTGGCGGGGGTGATGTTCTCGCTACTTTACATGCGCAATGGGCGGCTGGCAGATGCCATCGCCGCCCATGCCAGTGCCAATGCACTGATCGCTGCCGTCGCCCTTTGGAGGGGTGATTTCGCGCTGATCTGAGCGTTTGAGCATGTCGCATTCACGCGCCTTGCTCAAACCTATCTATTTCGCATGTTCGAGAAGCTCAAACCGGTTCCCACTTTTGAGCAACATGCTTTCTAGGCTCAGGAGCGCGCGCGACGGCGGCGTTTGACTTCCCAGACGAGCGCAAGCGCCGCGAGCACGACCGCGATGGCCAGAATGCCGCTCGATGCGTCCATCTCGGGCACGGACGAGGATGTTCCGTCATGGCTGCCGCCGCCATACCCGCCGAAAAAGTAACTCCACATGATGCAATCTCCTGCTTTACCTGCCGCCCGATGCCGACACCGTCAATGCGCCAAGTTTTCGACGATTTTTCGCCATATTTCAAGCTTTGTAAGGTTTTGCGTCATCTGCGTCAACGACGCGGCAGGTGGGCGGGGGATTGTTTCCCATCTGCGGGTGTTTTGGCGGATATTGCGCACAATCTCCGCCTTTAAGGGCGCAGGCGCGCGCGACTCACTCTGCCGCGCGCAGCACCGTGGCGGAGTCTTCGGGCCGTGGCGCGGGAGGGGAGGTCTCGGCGTCATCGCCCGCCTCGTCGCGTTCGTCCGGCCAGATCAGTTCGGTTTGCCGCGCCCGTCGCGCGGCGCGCGCCAGCGCCCAGTCGCGGGCCACGGCGCTCGAGCGGCCCAGCGACAGCGCCGCCAGCCCCTGCGCCATCCACAGAACATAGGTCGTGGCCCAGACGCGTAGCGCCAGCATCGCGGGCGTGAAGACAAGCGTCAGCACCGTCGCGATGCCAAGGCCGAAGACCACCGCCGTGGCCAGTTGTTTCCACCACAGCGCGGTGGGGCTATCGAAGGCATAGCCGCCATTCACGAAATCGAGGCTGAGGCCGAACATCATCGGCGCAAGCCCCGCCATCGTCGTGATCGTCGTGAGCAGCACCGGGCGGATGCGATCCTGCGCGGTGCGGGTGATCGCGGAAATGCGCGGCATGTATTGGGCATATTCCTGGTAGGTGTCGATCAGCACAATATTGTTGTTCACCACGATCCCCGCCAGCGCCACGATCCCGGTGCCGGTCATGATGATCGAAAACGGCTGGTTCATCACCAGCATTCCGACCAGAACCCCCGCAGTCGAGAGCACCACCGCCAGCAGCACGAGAACCGCGTTATAGACGCTGTTGAACTGCGCCAGAAGGATGATGAACATGAGGCCCAGCGCGCCGGCAAAGGCCTTTTGCAGGAACTCGCCCGATTCCTTCTGATCCTCGGCATCGCCGGTCCATTCATAGCTGATCCCCGGCGGCAGCACGCCGGATGAGAGCCACTCGGTCAGCCGCTCGATGCGCTCGTTGGCGGTAAGCGGCACCTCGCGGGTCTGCCCGTCCGCGCCGGTCACCGTGGCGGTCAGCCCGCTTTGCACCGCCGCCTTGACGTCGAAGAACCGGGTCTGGTCGATGCGGTCGATCTGGGCAAGCTGCGCCACCGGGGTGCGGGTGATGAATGACGAGAGCGGCACAAGGCCATGCTCGGTGCGCACCTTCAGCGTGTCGAGCGTCGAAAGCACGCGGTCCCCCTCGGGCAGGCGCACGCGGATCTCGAGCTCCTCATCGCTGTTTTCCACGCGCATGGTGTCGAGCAGGATGCCGCGCGTGACAAGCTGCACCATCGCGCCCACCGTCGCCACATCGGCCCCGAACCGGCCCGCGCGCACCACATCCACCTCGATCTGCCAGTCGATACCCGGCAGCGGCAGCGTGTCCTCGATCTGGTAGAGGCCCTCGGTCGCCTCGAACCGCGCGCGCGCCTGCTCGGTAAAACTCTTGAGTTGTTGCCAGTCATCGCCACGGATGCGCAGATGCACCGGCTTGGCCGAGGCCGGTCCGCGCGACTGCGCGAGGATCTCGAACTTGATGCCGGGGATCTGCTCCAGCGCGGCGGTCAGGTCGTCGATCACGCGGTTGCCGTCATAGGCGGGATCGACCACGCTGCGCCGCACCGCGACATCAATCAGCGGTATGGTGAACCATGTCTCGGTGGTCTGCGGGCGGTCCTCCCAGGGGATGGTCTCGAACTGCACCTGCCCGATCGTGTCGCGCGGCGGTTGGGCACCGCCGGTATTGCTGTCAAGCCCGCCCTCGCCGGCAAAGGCAAAGGCGGTCGTGACGCCGGGATGGGCGCGCACGATATCCTCGACCTGGCGCACCAGCGCGTCCTTCTGGCCGATCGACAGGTTGCCGCGGCCGCGCACATAGACGATGGCCTGCTCCGGCTCGGTATCGACAAAGAATTGCGTGCCCTTGTTGTTTCCGGTGTAGAACATGAGCACCGAGCCCACCAGCACGAACACCGCGCCAAAGGCCACCAGCGGCATCACCGGGTTGCCCACGATGGCATGGATCACCCAGCCAAAGGCAGAGCGGCGATAGCCCGCCTGCACGCGCGCGCGGCGTCCGGGCATCACCCGCCGCCCCAGCGCCCGCACCCCGTTGCCAAACCGGCGCGGCACGGCCAGAAGCCCCAGAAACACCGCCACAACCCCCGCGACGCCCACAGCCAGAACCGCCACCGCGCCAAGGCCAAGGGCGAACACCGTCGCCAGCACCGGGATCACCGAGCCGAGGATGTCGCCGCCATCCATGCCCGCAAATTGCACGCTGACCTCGCCCAGCACCACCGGCAGCGTGCGCCCCGCCAGCATCATTGCCCCCCCCGCTAGCGGCAAGAGCGCCACATGCCACAGCCAGAAGCCGCCCGCGATGGTGCCGATGCGCTGCTCGAACCACTGCTCCAGCCGCCCGGTGACGCCGCCCAGAACCGGCAGGTAAACCAGTGCCACCAGAAGCGAGGCCGACAGCACGAAGATGAGTGTGACCGGCAGCATCCCCATGAACTGCCCCGGCACGCCGGGCCAGAACAGCATCGGCAGAAAGGCGCAAAGCGTGGTCGCGGTCGAGCTGACCACCGGCCAGAACATGCGCTTGGCAGCGGCGACATAGGCGTGCATCGGCCCCTCGCCATCGGCGATGCGCTTGTCGGCATATTCCACCACCACGATGGCCCCGTCCACCAGCATCCCCACCGCGAGGATGAGGCCGAACATCACGATATTGGAAACCGTCACCCCCATCACCGCCAAGAGCGCAAAGCACAGCAGGAACGAGGTCGGGATCGCGAAGCCCACCAGCAGGGCGGGGCGGATGCCAAGCGCCGCCAGCGTCACGATCATCACCAGCGCGATGGCCGTCAGAACCGAGCCTTCAAGCTGGCTCACCATCGAGCCGACGGTGCGCGACTGGTCGTTGGAGGTGCCTACGTTGACCGCGACGCGCAATTCCTCGGGCCATGACTTTTCCGCCTCGGCCACCGCCGCGCGCACCATGTCGGCGGTCTCGATGATGTTGAAGCCCTTGCGCTTGACCACCTGCAACGCCACCGTCGTCTCGCCGTTGAAGCGCGCGGTGCCGGTGCGGTCCTCGAAGGTGAGGTTGATGGTCGCCAGATCGCCCAGCCGCACGATGCGGTCGCCATTGGTCTTGATCGGCAAGTCGTAGATATCGCGGGTTTCCTCGAACGAGGACGGGATCTTGACCGCGAAAGTGCCTTGCGCGGTATCCACCTCGCCTGCGGGGATAAGCTGGTTGTTGTTGCGCACCACGTTGACGAATTCGGCCACCGTGATGTTGTAGGCCTCGAGCCGGAGCGGATCGATCACGACATCCACCATCTCGTCGCGGTCGCCCGCGATGCCCGCCTCCAGGATCGGCTCCATCCCTTCGAGACGGTCCTGAAGATCGCGTGCGAGGCGAAACATCGTGCGCTCGGGCACCGGGCCGGACAGGTTGACGATGATGATCGGGAATTCGCTGAAATTCACCTCGTTGAGGGTGTATTTCTCGAACCCGTCGGGGAATTCGGCCTCGGCGGTATCCATCGCGTCGCGCACATCGGCGAGGATCTTGGTCTTGTCCCAGCCGAATTCGAATTCCAGCGCGACGCCGCCGTAATTCTCGGCTGCGGTGCCGGTCATCTCCTTGAGCCCGTCGAGATCGCTCAGCTCGGCCTCCATCGGCTTCACGAGCAGCTTTTCGCTATCCTCGGCGGAAATGCCGGGGAACGGCACCGAGATGAAGAGCGCCGGGATCTCGATATCCGGCTCGCCCTCCTTGGGCAGGCCGATATAGGCCATCGTGCCGGCAAGGACCGACAGCACCACGAAGGCCAGCACCATCCGCGCCCGCGACGCGGCCCAATCGACGATCCCGGTCATTGGCCAAGCTCGCGGTAGACCGGCGCGACGGTGACGCCCGCGCGCACATATTCCTGCCCGATCACGATGATATCGGCGCGCTCCGGCAGCCCGGTCAGCCACACCCCCACGGGCGTGTCGCGCAAGAGCGTGACCGGGGTAAAGGCCACGCGATTGCCCTCTTCCACCACGCGCAGGCCCAGCGTGCCCTCGTCATCGAGCGTCAGCGCCGATTGCGGCACCAGATGTGCCGATTTGCCCGCTGCGGCGATGGCGATCTCGACGGTTTCGCCGTCGCGTATGGCAAGATCTGGGTTGGGCACGGTCACATCTACGCGGAAGGTGCGCGTGCTCTCGTCGGCAGAGCGTGACACGAACGTCACCTCGCCCGCAGCCTCCTTGCCCGATGTGGTGCGCCCGCTGGCCTTGGCCCCAAGCTTCACCCGCGCCACGTCGGTCTCGGACACAAAGCCCACCAGCGTCATCGGATCGAGCCGCAGCACCGTGGCACAAAGCGCGCCGGTCTGAAGCAGGCTGCCTAACTCGGCGGTATCGGTTTCAAGCACGCCGCCAAAGGGCGCATGGATGGTCAGGCGCTTGATCTCTTCTTCTGCGGCGGTGACGGCGGCGCGCGCCGATTCGATGTTGGCGCGGGCAGATTCAAGCCCCGACGTGGCCGCCTCGACACCCGCCTCGGCAGAGCGCAGCGCGGCGCGGGTCGCGGCCACGCGGGTCTTGGAGGCATAGCCGCTGCCGACAAGGCCGGTTGCCGCGCGGTAATTGATCTGCGCTTCCTCGACTTCGGCGCGGGCCTCTTCAAGCCGGGCGCGCGCCTCGGGCACGCCTGCCTGCGCCTCTGCCAGCCGCGCCTCGGCCTCGGCCAGCGCCGCCTGCCGCGCAGCGGGGTCGAGCCGACAGAGCAGGTCGCCGGTCTCGACAAACGCGCCACGTTTCAACGGCTCCGAGATCACCAGCCCCGATGTCTCGGCGCGCAGCGCAACGGTGCGGTCGGCCTCGGTGCGCCCGCGCGCCACCACCGCGCTGTCCACCTCGCGCGCCTCAGAGCGCTGCACCACCACGCGCATCACCGCCGCGTCACCGGTCGTATCGGGCGTGGCGCTCGCCTCCTCGGGCGCGGCCGGGGCGGGGGCGGGCAGCAAGGCCACAAGGCGCTCGCGCTCGAACACGAAGGCATAGATGGCCGCGCTGACCAACAGGGATATGAGGATCGGGAACAAGCGCATGAACACTCTTTCAAACGGATTTAGGCGGCACGCAAGCGCGCAGCCTACCAGCGTATGAAGTTCATACGCTGAACCAACCAGTTCAGATTAAACTTTTCCCGGACTTTCGACAAGCGTGTTCTCGCGCGCGATCCCGGCCCCTTGGCAGCGCAGGGCCGACAGGGTAAGAGGGGCGAAAATCCGGCAGGGGGTGCGGCGTGAGCGATAGCGACAGTTTCATCGACGAGGTGACCGAAGAGGTGCGCCGCGACCGGCTGTTCCGGCTCATGCGCCGCTATGGCTGGATCGGGATCATGGCGGTGGTGCTTCTGGTGGGCGGCGCGGCGTGGAACGAGTGGCGCAAGGCGCAGGCACGCGCCGAGGCGGAGGCGTTCGGCGATGCGGTGCTTGCGGCGCTGGCGGCGCCCGAGGGCGCGGGCCGCGCCACCGCGCTCGATGCGGTGGCGGCACCAGGGCCGGGGGCCGACGCGGTGGCCGGGTTGCTGGCCGCGGCAGAGCGCGCGGCGCAGGATGCGCCGGGCGCGGCCACGCGGCTGCTCGCGCTCGCAGATCGCGGCGACGTGCCCGCCATTTACCGCGATATCGCCACTCTCAAGGCGGTGGCCCTGCCCGGTGCCGGGCTGGATGCCGAGACGCGCCGCGCGCGGCTTGCGCCGCTGGCCGCGCGACAAGGGCTGATCCGGCTTCTGGCCGAGGAGCAACTGGCGATGATCGACATCGAGACCGGTGCCCGCGCCGAGGCGATTGAGCGGCTTGGCGCGCTCGCGGTGGATGCCGAGGCAACGCCGCCCTTGCGCCGCCGCGTGGCGCAGGCGATTGTGGCGCTGGGCGAGGATGTGCCGGAAATTCCGGGCCAGACGGTGGATGCGGCGGTGGATGCCGGGATCACGCAGTGATCGCGCATCACGTGCAAGGCGATAGATGGGGGCGGCAGTGGTGACGGCGAAAACGGTTCTTCTGGCAATGGCGGCGGCGCTCGCCCTTGCAGGCTGCGCAAAAAAGGATCCGATCCTTCCCGGCCCGCGCGAGAATATCCGCGACGTGCTCCAGAGCGAGGCGCGGCGCGCGCAGGGCAGCGAGGCGCTGGTCAATCGCGCCCTGCCGCTGTCGCTGACCGCGCCCGTGGCCAACCCCGACTGGCCGCAACGCCCCGGCACGCCCGCAACCCGCACCGCGCATCCCGCGCTGTCGCAGGCCCCCGCACTGGCGTGGTCGGTGGGCATCGGCAAGGGAGATGGCCGCCGCGTGCGCCTCTCTGCCGATCCGGTGGTGGCGGGGGGGCGCATTTTCACCCTCGATGCCGAGACTACGGTTTCGGCGGTGTCAAACTCGGGGGCGCTTTTGTGGTCCACCGATCTCACCCCGCCCAATGACAGTTCCGACAATGCCAGCGGCGGCGGGCTGGCCTATGGCGGCGGGCGGCTTTTCGTCACCTCTGCCTTTGGGGCGGTGACCGCGCTTGACGCGAAAACCGGCGCGGTGCTCTGGCAGCAGGATATCGACGCGCCCACCACCACGGCCCCGTCATTCTATGAGGGGCTGGTTTACGCGGTGGCGGGTGACGAGGTGGCCTGGGTGCTCGACGCCGAAACCGGGCGCGTGCGCTGGCAACTTTCGGGCACGCCCGATATCCATAACGTTCTCGGCGGGCCTGCGCCCGCGATCACCGACCGCTATGCCGTGTTTGCCTTTGGCGCGGGCGAGGTGCAGGGCGCGTTCCGCCGGGGCGGGCTGCATCTGTGGGATGCGCAGATCGCGGGCGAGCGCGGCGGGCTGGCAAGCGCGCGGGTGCGCGACATCACCGGCGATCCGCTGGTGGTGGGCGACCGCGTCTTTGTGGGCACCCATTCGGGCCGCATGGTGGCGCTCAGCCTTGGCAGCGGCAAACGCCTCTGGACCGCCGACGAGGGCCCGCTCAACCCGGTCTGGCCCGCGGGTGGATCGCTCTTCCTGGTGAGCGACCGAAACGAGCTTATCCGCCTCTCGGCAGAGGACGGTGCCCGCATCTGGGGCCATGCCCTGCCGCTTTTCACCGCGCGCAAGCCCAAGCGGCAGGCCGGGATCGTCGGCCATTACGGCCCCGTTCTGGCGGGCGGGCAGCTTGTGGTGGCCTCGGCGGATGGCAAACTTCGGCTTTACGATCCGGTCTCGGGGCGCCCCACGCGCACGGTCGATCTTCCGGGCGGGGCGGCAAGCAACCCGGTGGTGGCGGGCGGCACGCTCTACGTACTGTCGAAGAAGGGGCAGCTTCTGGCTTTCCGTTGACGCCGCGATCGGCTATCACGCATCTCTGACCGTGAGCGGAGCCGCGACATGTCCTTTACCCTCGCCATCGTGGGCCGCCCCAATGTGGGCAAATCCACGCTGTTCAACCGACTTGTCGGCAAGCGCCTGGCGCTGGTCGATGATACCCCCGGCGTCACCCGCGACCTGCGCGAGGGCGCGGCCCGGCTGGGCGATCTGCGCTTTACCGTGATCGACACGGCAGGGCTTGAGGATGCCACCGATGACAGCCTCGAGGGACGGATGCGGCGGTTGACCGAGCGGGCGGTGGACATGGCCGATGTGTGCCTTTTCGTGATCGACGCGCGCGCAGGCGTGACCCCGATCGACGAGATTTTCGCCGATATCCTGCGCAAGCGCTCGGGCCATGTCATCCTCGCCGCCAACAAGGCCGAGGGCGCTGCGGCCGATCCCGGCATATTCGAATCCTACGGTCTGGGCCTTGGCGATCCCATCGCGCTCTCGGCAGAGCATGGCGAGGGGATGAACGACCTTTACGCACGGCTCATGCCGCTGGCCGATCTCTACGCCGCCCGCGCCGAGGCCGAGATGCCAGAGATCGACGTCGCGCTTGACGAGGACGAGGCCGAGGATGACGAGACCGTGCCCGCCTATCGCCGCCCCACGCCCGAGCGCCCGCTTCAGGTGGCGGTGGTGGGCCGGCCCAATGCCGGGAAATCCACCCTCATCAACACCATCCTTGGCGAAGAGCGGCTTTTGACCGGCCCCGAGGCCGGGATCACCCGCGATGCGATCTCGCTGCGGCTCGATTGGGACGGGCTGCCGGTGCGGCTGTTTGATACCGCCGGGATGCGCAAGAAGGCCCGCGTGCAGGGCAAGCTTGAAAAGCTGTCGGTCGCCGACGGGCTGCGCGCGGTCAAGTTCGCCGAGGTGGTGGTGGTGCTGCTCGACGCCGAGATCCCGTTCGAGACGCAGGATCTGCGCATCGCCGACCTGGCCGAGCGCGAGGGCCGCGCGGTGGTGGTGGCCGTGAACAAATGGGATATCGAGGAGGACCGGCAGGGCAAGCTGCACGCGCTCAAGGAGGCGTTCGAGCGGCTCTTGCCGCAACTGCGCGGCGCGCCGCTGGTGACGGTCTCGGCCAAGACCGGCAAGGGGCTGGACCGGCTCCGCGCGGCGGTGGAAAAGGCTCACGAGGTCTGGAATCGCCGGGTGCCGACGGCACAGCTCAACCGCTGGCTGGCGGGGATGATCGAACAGCACCCGCCCCCCGCGCCCGGCGGGCGGCGCATCAAGCTGCGCTACATGACCCAGGCCAAGACCCGTCCGCCCGGTTTCGTGGTGATGTGCTCGCATCCCGACAAGATGCCCGAAAGCTATCGTCGCTACCTCGTCGGCGGGTTGCGCACCGATTTCGATATGCCGGGCACGCCCATTCGCCTGCACCTGCGCAGCCAGTCCGACAAGAACCCCTACAAGGGCAAGAAGACACCGGGCCCGTCGCGCCTGCGCAAGCATTTGAATTAGGGATCATCGCCTGATGCAAACGGGCTTGGTGCTGCGCGGGGGAACACTCGGGGCCTGCTGCTGCCATTCGCCTCCTGCCCCGCGCGGGGCAAGGCGCGCTTGCGCGCCGCCGCGCGAGCGCCCGACCGCCCAGCATGGCAGGCCGGGTCATCCTTGGGCAACATCAATCAGATGTCGAACACCGAAAGCGCATCGCGACGGCTGTCCCGCGGCGGCACAAACCGCTCAGGCCTCGGCCTTTTTCTGCCATTTGCCGGTCTCTTCCGACCAGTATTGCGCCGCGCAGCCCGCCCCGGTGAGCGCCTTCCACTGGGCGCGCGCGCGCGCCAGCGCGACCTCGTCACTGCCATCAAAAAGGATGCAGGCGCGTTCCAGCGCCTGCACTTCCTCGGGCGTCACCTCGGCCCCGTCCACCGCCATCACGCAAGCGGCCCCGTTGGGGCTGGCGGTGTCGGTGGTCAGCAGCACCGGCTGATCGGCGTCATGCGGCCCGCCCGCGCGGCCATGCGGCAAAAAGCCATCCTCCGGCCCCAGCCAGAGTTGCGCATCGAGCCGGTCCATCCGCGCCGCGTCCACCCCGCGCACCGCCACCCGCCAGCCCGCCGCCAGGGCCTTGTCGAGCAGTTGCGGCAACGTCACCTCGAGCGGGCGGCGCGTCAGGTGATAGAAATAGGCCGCCCCCATCACCCCCCCTCGAACATGTCGCGCACAAGCCGGTCGAGCGTCATCACGCCCCAGCCGCTCGCGCCCTCGGGGGCATAGGCGCTCTCGGCCTTGACGCTGGCGACACCGGCAATGTCGAGATGCACCCAGGCCGTGCCCTCCGCGATGAAGCGGTGCAGGAATTCCGCCGCCGTGATCGTGCCTGCGGGCCGCCCGCCCACGTTCTTGACATCGGCAATGCGGCTCTTGAGCGCTTTGGCATAGCCCGCGCCCAAAGGCAGCCGCCACAGCCCCTCGCCCTCGGCGCGGGCGGCGCGCAGCACCGCGTCGCAAAGCGCGTCATCATTGGACAGTGCCGCCGCGTTCTCGTGGCCAAGCGCGATGATCGCCGCGCCGGTGAGGGTGGCAAGGTCGATCACCGCGCGGGGGTGATAGGTCTCTTGCGCATACCAGAGCACATCCGCCAGCACGAGCCGCCCCTCGGCATCGGTATTGATGACCTCGATCGTGTCGCCCTTCATCGCGGTGACCACGTCGCCGGGGCGCGTGGCGCGGTCCGAGACCATGTTTTCCACCAGCCCGACAAGCCCCACAACGTTGGCGCGTGCCTTGCGCGTCGCCAGCGCGCGCATCACGCCGGTGACAACGCCCGCGCCGCCCATGTCCATGGTCATGTCTTCCATGCCCGCCGCGGGCTTCATGGAAATGCCGCCAGTGTCGAACACCACGCCCTTGCCAACCAGCGCGAGCGGGGCCTCATCGCCGCCGCCCTGCCATTCCATCACCGCCAGATGCGAGGGGCTGGCGCTGCCCTGGCCCACGCAGAGCAGCGCGCCCATGCCAAGCCGCACCATCTCTGCCTCATCCAGCACGGTGATCTTGAGGCCGAGCGCGGCCATCGCCTCGATCTCGGCGACAAAGGCGGTGGTGGTCAGGTGGTTGGCGGGCGCATTCACCAGGTCGCGGGTGACGAATACGCCCTCGGCCACCGCGCGCAGCGGGGCAAAGGCGGCCTCGGCGGCGTCGGGGTCTTTCACCATGACCGTGGTCGCGCCGGGATCGGTCTTGTCGCCGGTGCGGTGCGCGGCAAAATCATAGGCGCGCAGCACCGCGCCCAGCGCCACCTCGGCAGGTCGCCGCAGCGCGCCCCCGAGGATCGTGAGCGCCTTGCCCCCCTTGGCGCGGCCAAGCGCCACACCCGCGCGGCGGCACGCATCCACGCCCGCGTTGCGCGGCAGGATCACCACGTCGAGCGCCTCTGCCGCCATGCCCGAGGGCCAGCCGAGCGAGATCACATCCCCCGGCTCCTTGCCGTCGAGCGCGCCGCCCTCGATCAGCCGCGCCAGCGCGCCACGGGTGAGCCGGTTGACCCGCCGGCCGCCGGGATCGAGCGTGCCCTCCGGGGTGACGATCACGGCCACGCGGCCCGGTGCCTCGGCGATGGTATCGAGATCGGGGGCGGCAAAACGGACGGCGGCGGTCTGGGTCATATCGTCAGGCTCCTTGGCAATGTGCCCCAGACCTAGCGCGGCCCGTCACCGATGGCCAGTTAGCAGTTTTCCCCCGTAATCAATTCGGCTAGGTTGCCCGGTAATACTGCTGCCGCGGGGGGGAAATGTGACCAGATTCGACAGATACATGCTGTCGCAATTGTTGGTGCTGTTCGGTTTCTTTGCGCTTGTGCTGGTGTCGGTCTTCTGGATCAACAAGGCCGTGCGCATGTTCGACAAGCTGATCGGCGATGGCCAGCCGGCATGGGTTTTCTTCGAGTTTACCGCGCTCACGCTGCCTGCGGTGATTGGCCTGTTGCTGCCGATCGCGGCCTTTGCCGCCGCCGTCTACGTGGTGCACCGGCTGTCATCGGATAGCGAGTTGACGGTGGTGCAGGCCACCGGCCTTTCGCCGTGGCGTCTGATCTGGCCAGTAGCAGTGTTCGGGCTGATGGTGGCGGTGATGATGTCGATTCTCGCGCATCTGCTGATTCCCAACAGCCTCAGCCAGTTGCGCCAGCGCGAGGACGAGGTGTCGCGCAATGTCACCGCGCAGCTTCTGACGGCGGGGGCATTCCTGCACCCGGCACCGGGCATCACCTTTTACATCCGCGAGATCACGCCGGAGGGCGAGTTGCGCGACGTGTTCCTGTCGGACCGGCGCGAAAAGGATCGCGCGGTCACCTATACCTCCTCGCGCGCCTACCTGGTGACGGATACGGGCGGCACGCGGCTGGTGATGGTGGCAGGGCTGGCGCAAAGGTTCAGCCCAACCGGCCAGCGGCTCTTTACCACGCATTTCAAGGATTTTTCCCACGATATCAGCAGCCTCATCAGCCGTGAGGCGATCAATCTGGACAAGGTGGCCTTTGCCGGGACGCCTGAGATGCTGCGCGATCCGCAGGCGGTCGCGCGGCGCACCGGCGTGGCACCGGGGGCGGTGATGGCAGAGCTTCACGGGCGCTTCACGGCGGCGCTGATGGGGGCCGTGGCCGCGCTCGTGGGCTTTGCCACCCTGCTTGCCGGTGCGTTCAGCCGCTTTGGCACATGGCGGCAGGTTCTGGTGGCCTTCGCGCTTCTGATCGTGCTCAAGGTGATCGAAAGCGCCGTGCTCGGGCCGGTGCTGGTCAATGCGTCGCTCTGGCCGCTGCTTTATGCCCCGCCGCTTGTCGGGGTGGGGCTGTCGGTGGGGCTGTTGTGGCTTGCGCAGAATCCGGGGCTGCGGCGGCGGCTGGCGGGCGGGTTCTTTGCGTGGCGACGACCGGCGGCGGAGACCGGCGCATGATCCTGCACGCCTATCTCGCGCGGCGCTTCGCGCTCACCTTCGCCGGGGTGGCCGGGGCGCTGGGCGTGGTGCTGGCGCTGATCGAGTTGATGAAAAAGCTCGAGGACTTCCCCGACCGGCCCTTCGGCGATGTGCTGGGCCTTGTGGCGCTCAAGCTGCCCTGGGCCAATTACGAGATCCTGCCGCTGGTGGTGGTGCTTGCCTCGGTGGCGCTGTTCTTGCGGCTGTCACGGTCCTCCGAACTGGTGGTGCTGCGCGCCTCGGGGCGCTCGGCGCTGCGCGGCTTGATGGCGCCGGTCATGGTGACGCTGGTGCTGGGGGTGCTGGTGGTGGCGGTGGGCAACCCGATCGTGGCCGCCACTTCCAAGCGCGATCACAACCTGTCCAACGCCTATCGCGGGATCGCGAGCGCGGCGCTTGCCGTCGCCGCCGAGGGGCTGTGGCTGCGGCAGGGGGATGCGACCGGGCAGACGGTGATCTTTGCCGAGAGCGCGAGCGCCGACCTGGGCGTGCTCTTTGCCCCGAGCTTTCTTGAATTCGACCCCGATGGCACGCCGGTGCGCCGCATCCACGCCGCTACGGCGCGGCTGGGGGCGGCGGCGTGGCATCTGTCGGACGTGAAGATATGGACCCTCGATCAGGGCGGCAATCCCGAGGCCGGGGCGCAGCGCATGCCCGCGCTTGACCTGCCCTCGGACCTGACGCAGGACCGTATCCTCGACAGCTTCGGGCGGCCGCGATACATCCCCGTCTGGGACCTTCCCGATTTTATCGCGCAGCTTGAGGCGTCGGGGTTCTCGGCGCGGCGCTACGCGGTCTGGTTCCAGAGCGAGCTGGCACGCCCGGTTTTCCTTGTGGCGCTGGTGCTGATGTCGGCGGCGTTCACCATCGGCCATGTGCGCGGGGCCAATGTCGGGCTTCGGGTGCTTGGCGCGGTGATCGTGGGCTTTGGCCTGCATTACCTGCGCAATTTCGCGCAGATCCTGGGTGAGAACGGGCAGATCCCCGTGTCCCTCGCCGCCTGGGTGCCGCCGGTTGCGGCGCTCTTGCTGGCGGTCGGGCTCATCCTGCACCTGGAGGACGGCTGATGCGGGCGTTTCGGCTTATCCTAGCGCTTCTGGGCGCGCTGAGTGCGGTTGCGGGGCCTGCGGGCGCGCAAGAGCTGCCGCCCGATCCGGCGATGCTGGTGGCCGATGATCTTGTGCTTGGCACCGATGACAGGCTCATCGCGCGCGGCAATGTCGAGGCGTTCTTTGAGGGGCGCAGGCTCACCGCGCGCGAGATCGTCTATGACCGCGCCAGCGACCAGCTGGAGATCACCGGGCCGCTCACGCTCACCGAGGAGGGCGGCACGGTGGTGCTGGTTGCCGATAGCGCAACGCTTGATCGTGACCTCGTCAACGGCATCCTGCGCGGCGCGCGGATCGTGATGCAGGATCATATTCAGCTTGCCGCCGCCCAGATGCGGCGCAGCGATGCGCGCGTCAACGAGCTTTACAAGGCCTCTGTCACCTCCTGCCGGGTCTGCGAGACCGGGCGCCCGCCGCTGTGGCAGATCCGCGCCAAACGGATGATCCACGACCAGCAAAAGCAGCGCCTCTACTTCTACGGCGCGCAGTTGCGGGTGCTCGATACGCCGGTGCTGTATCTGCCCCGGCTCCAGATGCCCGATGGCACGGTGGATCGCGCCACCGGTTTTCTCACGCCGTCGCTGATCAATTCGAGCCTTCTCGGCACCGGTATGCGCGTGCCCTACTTCATTACCTTCGGTGACAGCCGCGACCTGACCATCGCGCCGCTCTGGGCGACCGATGCGCGCCGGATCGAGCTACGCTACCGGCAGGTGTTCCGTCGGGGCGAGATCGAGATCGAGACCGCGCTGGCAGAGGATGATTTCAGCTCGCGCGGGACGCGCGGCTATCTCTTTGCCACCGGGCGATTCGACCTGCCGCGCGATTTCACCCTGAAATTCGGCGTCGAGTTGACGAGTGATGACACGTTCCTGCTCGATCACGGGTTTTCGGACAAGGACCGCCTGCAAAGCGGCGTCGAACTGGAGCGCGCGCGGCGTGACGAGTATATCCGCCTCGCGCTCGATCATTTCCAGTCGCTGCGCGTGAACGAGAAGAATTCGACGATGCCAAGCGTCATCGCCAATGGCGATTATGAGCGGCGGCTGTTTCCGGCGCGGCTCGGGGGCGAACTGCGCCTGTCCGCGCAGGCGCACAGCCACCTGCGCACATCCGACCTGCGCTTGGACGGTGCCGATTTCGACCGCTTCGCCGATGGCCATGACGTGACCCGCCTCACGACCGAGGCCAATTGGGTGCGGCAATGGTTGCTGGGCGCGGGGGTGCTGGGCACGATCCAGGCGGGGCTTGCGATGGATCATTTCGAGATCGACGAGATCGGCGCGACAGGGAATTCGCAGGCGACCGAGATCACGCCAAGCGCCGCCATCCGCCTGCGCTGGCCGCTGATGAAGGTGACGCGGGGCGGCGCGGCCCATGTCATCGAGCCGGTGGCGCAGCTTGCCTGGTCGGGCGGCTCCGATCCAGACGTGCCGTTCGAGCAAAGCAGCGCCGTAGAATTCGACGAGGGCAACCTGTTCAACATCTCACGGTTTCCCGCCGCCGATCGCCGCGAGCGCGGGCTGAGCAGCGCGGTTGGGCTGAGCTATGCGCGGATCACACCGGCGGGGTGGCAGGGGCGGCTGGCGCTGGGGCATGTGATCCGCGAGGATCGCCTGCGCGAACCACCGGACGGCGCGCCGACCTTCAGCGAGTCTTCGGGCCTGAGCGAGCGCCATTCCGATCTGCTCATGGCTATGCAACTCCGCGACGATACCGGGCTTGTGGTCACCGCGCGCGGCCTGTTCGATGACGAATTCGACGCGACCAAGGCCGAGGCGCGCGTCAGTTGGCAAAACGCGCGCACCGATCTGGGGGCCACCTATACCTGGCTGCCCGAGGACCTGGCCGAAAGCCGCCCGTTCACGGTGTCGGAATGGTCCTTTGATGGCCGCTACCGGTTCGCCGATCACTGGAGCGCCAGCGGCGAATGGCGCTATGATGCCTCCACCGATCGCAGTATCCGCGCGCGGGCGGGGCTGACCTATACCAACGAATGCGTGGACATCACGCTTTCGGTGTCGCGCCGGTTCACCTCCACGACGGTCCTTGAACCCGAGACCAACATCGGTTTTACGGTGGGGCTGCGGGGCTTTTCCTCTGCCTCGCTGGACAAGAGTTTCACCCGCACATGCAGGAAGTGATGACAATGACCCCGAGCCTTCGCCCCACACCGTCCGTTCTGGCCGCGCTGTGTCTTGCCGTGCTGATCGCTGCGGGGCTGTCATCGGGGCCGCTCAGGGCGCAAAACCTGTTCGAGCCGGTGATTTTCGTCAATGACAGTGCCGTGACGCGCTACGAGATCCAGCAGCGCGCACGGATGCTGACGCTGTTTCGCGCGCCGGGCGACCCGGCAAAGCTTGCCCGCGAGCAACTGATCGAGGAGCGCCTCAAGCTCGAGGCGGCCAAGGGCATGGGGGTCACCATCGCCGAGGATGCGGTGCTTGAGGGCATGGATGAATTTGCAACCCGCGCCGGGATGGATCGTGCGCAGATGATCACGGCGCTCGAGCAATCGGGCGTGTCCGAGCAGTCGTTCAAGGAATTCGTGCGCGCCGGGATCACCTGGCGCGAGGTGACGCGGGCGCGCTTTGCCGGGCGCGTCTCGGTCAGCGAAGAAGAGCTTGAGCGGGCCACGCTGGCGCTGTCGGGCGGTTCGGCGGTGCGCGTGCTGCTGTCAGAGATCATCCTGCCGGTGACCACCGTGGAGGATGCCGAGGCCAAGCAAGAGCTTGCCGCGCGAATCCGCACCGCCAGTAGCGAAAGCGCCTTTGCCGCCCTCGCGCGCGAGCATTCCGCGGCCCCGACGGCGGGGCGCGGCGGGCGACTGGACTGGCAATCGCTATCGGACCTGCCGCCGGCGCTGCGGCAGGTGGCGCTTGGCCTCGCGCCCGGCGAGGTGTCGGAGCCGCTGCCCATCGAGGGTGGGCTGGCGCTCATCTACCTGCGCGATATCCAGGAAGGGGAAGTGCAGGCGCCGCAATATTCCGCCATCGAATACGCCGCCTATTACATCGCCGGCGGGCGCAGCGAACAGGCGCTGGCGCGCGCAGCCGAGGTGCGCGCCGAGGTCGATACCTGCGACGATCTCTTCGGCGTGGCCCAGGACCAGCCCCCCGAGGTGCTTGAGCGCGGCAGCAAGGCCCCCGAGGATATTCCCGCCGACATCGCCGCCGAGCTTGCGCGTCTCGATCCCGGCGAGGTCTCGACGCGCCTCACCCGCGCCAATGGCCAGACGCTGGTGTTCCTCATGCTGTGCGGGCGCACGCCCAGGCTTGACGACGCGCAGCCCTCGATCGAGGATCTCACGGGCTTCATCCGCAACCAGCGCATCCAGTCGCTCGCCGATGGCTATCTCCAGCAGCTCAAGGCCGAGGCACGGATCGTGGAACGGTGATCGCGCTCACCTGCGGAGAGCCGGCCGGCATCGGCCCCGAAATCGCCCTCGCCGCCTGGGAGCGCCTGCGCGGGCGGGTGCCGTTCTTTCTCATCGGCGATCCCGCGCATGTGCCCGAGGGCGCGCCGGTGGCGGTGATCGACACGCCCCAAGAGGCCGCGCGCGTCGCGGCCACCGCGCTGCCGGTGCTCGCCCATCCCTTTGCCGGGCCACGCATCCCCGGCCAGCCGCAACCGGCGCAGGCGCGCGGCGTGATCGAGGTGATCGCGCGCGCGGTGGATCTGGTGCAGGCGGGCGCGGCCAGCGCGCTCTGCACCGCGCCGATTCACAAACAGGCGTTGCAGGAGGGGGCGGGCTTCGGCTTTCCCGGCCATACCGAGTATCTGGCGCATCTGGCGGGGGGGGCACGCGTGGCGATGATGCTGGCGGGGCCAAACCTGCGGGTGGTGCCCGCGACCATCCACATTCCCCTGTCCGAGGTGCCGCGCGCGCTGACGCCTGCGCGGATCGAGGAGGCGATCCGCCTCACCCATGCCGCGCTGATCCGCGATTTTGCCATCCCCGCGCCGCGCCTCGCGGTGGCCGGGCTCAACCCGCACGCAGGCGAGGGCGGGCGCATGGGCCGCGAAGAGATCGAGGTGATCGCCCCCGTGCTTGAGCGGCTGCGCGCCGAGGGAATGGCCCTTTCCGGCCCGCTTTCGGCGGATACGATGTTTCACGCCGCGGCGCGCGCCCGCTATGACGCGGCGATCGCCATGTATCACGATCAGGCCCTCATTCCGATCAAGACGCTGGATTTCGACCGGGGCGTGAATGTCACGCTGGGCCTGCCCTTCGTGCGCACCTCGCCCGATCACGGCACCGCGTTCGATATCGCGGGGCAAGGCGTGGCCGATCCCACCTCGCTCATCTGCGCGCTGGAAATGGCGGAGCGGCTGGCGCGGGCGCGAGGGGCCGCATGACCGCGCTCGACGCGCTGCCGCCGCTCTCGCGCGTGATCGCGGCGCATGGGCTTTCGGCGCGCAAGTCGCTGGGTCAGAATTTCCTGCTCGATCTCAACCTCACCTCCAAGATCGCGCGGGCGGCGGGCGATCTGTCGCAATGCGACGTGCTGGAGGTGGGGCCGGGGCCGGGGGGCCTCACGCGCGGCCTTCTGATGGCGGGGGCGCGCCATGTGCTCGCGGTCGAGAAAGACCCGCGCTGCCTGCCCGCACTCGCGCAGATCGTCGAGGCCGCGCCGGGCCGCCTCACGGTGATCGAGGGCGACGCGCTCGCCATCGACCCGCTGGCGCATCTTGTGCCGCCGATCCGCGTGGTGGCGAACCTGCCCTATAATATCGGCACCGAATTGCTGGTGCGCTGGCTGACGCCAGAGGCATGGCCGCCGGTCTGGGAGACGCTCACGCTGATGTTTCAGCGCGAGGTCGCCGAGCGGATCATCGCCGCTCCCGGCTCCAAGGCCTATGGCAGGCTGGCGCTCCTGGCGCAGTGGCGCTGCGACGCGCGCATCGTGATGCACCTGCCGCCCGAGGCGTTCACGCCGCCGCCCAAGGTATCGAGCGCGGTGGTGCATCTCACCGCCTTGCCCGCGCCGCGCTTTGCAGCCGATGCGCGGGTTCTGGAGCGCCTCGTGGCGCGCGCCTTCAACCAGCGGCGCAAGATGCTGCGCGCCGCGCTCAAGGGGGCGGCCCCCGATATCGAGGACCGTCTCATCGCCGCCGGGATCGCCCCCACGGATCGCGCCGAGACGGTCGATCTGGAACGGTTCTGCGCGCTGGCGCGGCTGATGCCGGGGGCGGGCGGATAGGTTCGGGGAGGTGTCGGCCTCTGGAGCGTGGCGCGTGAATACGAATGAACGCGCCCTGCTAAAGCCCCAGCTTGTCGCGCATGAACGCCAGCGCCACCGATAGCCCGTCGGGGGCGATGCCGTGGCCGGTGCCCTTCATGACATGGGCATAGACATCGCGCCAGCCCGCGCCCTGCAAGGCCTCCGCCGCCTGCGGCAGCGATTGCACCGGCACCACGTCATCGGCATCGCCATGCACCAACAGGACCGGCGGGCGGCTCAGGGTCTCGTCTTCGAGCAGGTCGGGGCGCAGCAGGCGGCCCGAAAAGGCCACCACCCCCGCCACCGCGTCCTCGCGGCGCGGGGCCACGTGCAGCGCCATCATCGAGCCTTGGGAAAAGCCGAACAGCACCACCTGTTCGGGCAGCAAATCCTCGTCCACCATCAGCGCGTCGAGGAACGCATCGAGATCGGCGGTAGCGGCCATCAGGCCGCGCTCGGCCTCTTCCTCGCTCGACCCATCGATCCACGGGATAGGGAACCATTGCAGACCAAAGGGCATGCCCGGAATGCTTTCCGGCGCGTCGGGGGCCACAAAAAGCGTGTCGGGCAGATGCTCGGCCAGCGGATCGGCGAGGCCCAGAAGATCGGCCCCATTCGCGCCATAGCCGTGCAGAAACACCACCGCAGAGCGCGCCTGCCCCGATTGCGGTGCCTTGCGCCCCGCCTGCAACACCCGTGTCATGCGATCCCTTCCCTGTCCTTGGCCACGTGGTAGTAGGCCCACAATATCCGCGCCGCAACCGCGCGCCACGGGGCCCAATCCTCGGCCATTGCCCGCAACGCCGCCGGTTTGGGCCGCTCCGGCAGGCCATAAAGCAGCCGCGCCGATTCCTGCAATGCCAGATCGCCGGGGGCGAAGACATCGGCGCGCCCAAGGCTGAACATGGCGTAAATTTCGGCAGTCCAGACGCCGATTCCGGGCACCTCGGTGAGGGTGGCCACCACCTCCTCGGTCGGGGCCATGCGCAGGGCGGCGTAATCGAGATCGGCCCCGGCCAGCGCACGCACGTAACGCGCCTTCTGGCGGCTGAGACCGGCGGCGCGCAAATCCTCCTCGCTGGTGGCGGCGATGATGCGCGGCCCGCTGAAGCCCGCCGCGTCGAGCCGGGCCGAGATCGCGCGCGCGGCGGCGACGCTCACCTGCTGGCTGACGATCGCGCCCATCAGCGCCGCGAACCCGTCCTCGCGCCGCCTGAGCGGCACCGTGCCCACCAGATCGCAAGCGTGGGCCATGCGCGGGCAGGCCCGCGCCAGATGCGCCGCGCCCTCGTCGATATCGGCCTCTGTCGCGATGATACGTTCGGTCATGGGGCAAGCATAGATCGCGCGATGGCGCTTGGCCATGCCGCGCTGGCCAAAGCGCGCGCGCCCTGCCATATCTGCCGGCAAACCCAGCACGGAGACGCCCATGACCCGCCTCATCACCGCCCTTTCCGAGATCGCCCCCCGCTATGACGCGCTGTTCGTCGATCTGTGGGGCTGCGTCCATGACGGGGTGCGCGCCCTGCCCGCGGCCTGCGCCGCGCTGGTGGCCTATCGCGAGACGGGCGGCGCGGTGGTGCTGGTCACCAACTCGCCCCGCCCGCGCCACGATGTGGAGCGGCAATTGCGCGCCTTCGGCGTGCCGGATGCGGCCTGGGACACCATCGCCACCTCCGGCGACAGCGCCCGCGCAGCGATGTTTCGGGGCGCTGTGGGCGAGCGGGTGTATTTCATCGGGCAGCCGCAGGAAGAGCTGTTTTTCGAGCCGCTGAAGGTGATCGAGAACCCCATCGCGGTCACCCCCGTGCCCCTTGACGAGGCCGAGGGCATCGTCTGCACCGGCCCGTTCGACCCGCTGGCCGCCCCCGAGGTGATGCGCCCGCAATTCCTTTATGCCAAGCAGAAGGGGCTGAAACTCCTATGCGCCAACCCCGATATCGTGGTGGATCGCGGCGAGGTGCGCGAATGGTGCGCGGGCGCGCTGGCGCGGCTTTACACGGACATGGGGGGAGAGAGCCTTTATTTCGGCAAGCCCCACCCGCCGATCTATGACCTTGCCCATCGCCGCCTCGCCGAGATCGGGCATGACGTGGACAATGCCCGCATCCTTGCCATCGGCGACGGCGCGCAGACCGATATTCTCGGCGCGATGGGCGAGGATATCGACTCGCTGTTCATCACCGGCGGGTTGGCGGCGGGTGACACCAAAACGACGCACCAACCCGACGAGGCGGCGCTCGACGCCTATCTGCAAAGGGAAAACGTCTCTCCGGCCTTTGCCATCGGATTCTTGCGGTGATCGGTTAGGGGTTGATTTTTCTGCGCGCGCAAAGTAATAAAATTCCAAACCGAGGCCATTATTCGCCTCATAATTACGCAGAGAGCGAATCGGAGGGGCGAATGTTGGATAATATGCCGCGCGGCACGATCTGCATCGAAGATATCGAAATGGGCATGGTGCGCCATCTGAGAAAGGTCGTCACCGACCGCGATATCGAGATGTTCGCCGAGGTCTCGACCGATCGCAACCCTGTGCATCTCGACGATGATTACGCGCAGGATACCATTTTCGAGGGGCGCATCGCCCACGGGATGCTCACCGCCGGGCTGATTTCGGCGGTGATCGGCGAGCAACTGCCGGGCCACGGCACCGTCTATATGGGGCAGACGCTGAAATTCCTCGCCCCCGTGCGCCCCGGCGACATGGTTCACGCCGAGGTCGAGGTGGTGGGGATCGAGCACGGCAAGCGCCGGGTGCAGCTCGATTGCCGGTGTCTGGTAAATGGCAAGAAGGTGCTGATCGGTGAGGCCACGGTGCTGGCCCCCTCGCGCAAGTTCGACTGAGCCAGCCGCCTCAGGCCGGAAACCGCATCCGCGCCACGCCCGCCAGCAACGCCTCTGCCCCGCGCGCGCAATCGTAGCCCGCCACGACATGCGCGCGCCCGACCGCCGACAGGCGCAGGCAGAGCGCCGGATCGCCCGCCAGCCGCCGCAGCGCGGCGGCAAGGCGCGCGGGGTCTTTCGGCGGCACTAGAAGCCCGGTCTCGCCATCGGTGATGAGTTCCTCTACGCCACCCGCCGCCGTGCCGACCACCGGCACCCCTGCGGCCATCGCCTCCATATAGGCCACGCCCAGCGGCTCGTGCCAGCTTGCCAGCACGAAGACATCCGCCGCCATCAGCCGGTGTCGCACCTCGTCGCCATCGACCGCGCCCAAGAGCCGCGCGTGTTCCCCAAGCCCCAGCGCCGCGATCCGCGCCTCAAGCTCGGCGCGGTAGCCCGAGCCGCCCGCGTCATCCTCGCCGGCGATATCTAGCTCCGCGTCGATGCCCGCATCGCGCAACAGCCGTAGCGCCGCAAGCAGGTCCTGATGCCCCTTCACCACGTTGAGCCGCGCGCAGGAGAAAAGCCGCACCGGCCTGCCTCTCTCGGGCGCGCGATAGGGCATGTCGCGGGCGAAGGCGGCGGTATCCACACCCATCGGCTGCACCACCACGTCCTGGGGCATATCCGCCCCCAGCGCCGCGCGCGCCTCGCCCAGAAGGCGGCGGGTGATGATCGTGGCAAAACCGGCGTGCCGCCATTTGAACCGCTGGCCGGGGCCGTAATCGCCAAGCGGGCCGTGCAGCGTCAGGCTGTAGGACGGCCCCCCCATGCGCCGCGCCAGCGCACAGATGAGCGCCGCGCGCCCGCAGCTATGGGCATGGACATGGCCGATCCCGCGCGCCCGGCACCGCCTTATCAATGCCCGCGCAGCGGGCAGGCAAATCGCCACATCCCTGAGAAAGTCACGCCCCGCTTTCTCGGCCAAGATCTCGCGCCACGGCGCACGCGCCATGCCCGACAGCCCCGCCACCGGTGCCGCCCGTCCCAGATAGGTGGTGCGCGCCATCGCGGCGTCGGACCAATCATGCGCCACCAGCCCCGGCGGCGGCACCCGCGTGCTCAGCAGGTGCAACACCGCGCCGCGCCGCTCCAACGCCGCGATCTCGCGCCAGAAAAAAATATGCGTCTGTCCCGGAAACTGCGGCACCAGATAGCCGAGGGCCGCAGGGTTGCGGGCGGATACAGGCGTGGTCTCGGTCATTTTCGGTTCCGCTCGGGGCCTTTTACGGGCTATGGCATAGCATGTGCGCACGCGCCGGGACAGACCCCGCGCATCCCAGAAACGAAAGCCCCGCCCGTGACCAAGACCCCCCGGCTCAGCGTCATCATTCCCGCCCATGACGAGGCAGGCCGCATCGGGCCGTGCCTGGGCGCGCTCTTTGCCGGTGATCCGGTGCCGGGCGGGGCCGAGGTGATCGTGGTGGCCAATGGCTGCCGCGATGCCACCGTGGCCGAGGCCCGCGCCGCGCAGGGCGACGCATGCGATTGGCACCTGAGCGTGCTCGATCTGCCCAGGCCCGGCAAGACCGGCGCGCTCGCCGCCGGAGAGGCGCAGGCGCGCGGCGCGATCCTCGCTTATCTCGACGCCGATGTGGTGGTCTCGCCGCCGCTTTGCGCCGCGCTCGCCACCGCGCTCGACCGTCCCGACCCGGCCTATGCCAGCGGTCGCGTCACCATTCCCGACCCGGCCAGCCGCATCAGCCGCCTTTACGCGCGGTTCTACCGCGAGGTACCGTTCTTTCACCACGGGGTGCCCGGTTGTGGCCTCTTTGCCATGACGCGCGCGGGTCGCGCGCGCTGGGGCGACTGGCCCGAGATCATCTCTGACGATACGTTCGCGCGGCTGATGTTCACGCCCCCCGAGCGCCACGCCCTGCCCGCCCGCTATCGCTGGCCGGTGGTCGAGGGCTGGGCGGCGCTGGTGCGGGTGCGCAGGCGGCAGGATGCGGGCGTGGCCGAGATCGCCCGCCTCTACCCCGCCCTGATGGCCAATGACGATCCCCGCCCCGGTGCGCGCGCGCGCCTGCTACGCACGGCGCTGCGCGCGCCGGTGGCGGCGGCGGTCTATGCTTCGGTGCGCCTCATCGCCCGCCTGCGCCCCGCCCGTGGCTGGGCGCGGGGGCGGTAGGGCATGGCACGCACACCGCCGCCCTGCCCTGCGCGGGCCGCGATGGCGATTGCGCCCTTGCCCCCGCCGCGCGCGCCGCGCATCCTTGCGCCATGACCAGCCTTCCCACATGGGGCGTGGTGGCCACGATCAAGGCCCCGGCCCGCGACATCCTCGATTTCGCCGCCCATCACCTCGATCTGGGCGCGCATCGGGTGCATGTCTATCTCGACGCGCCCAACGCGGAGGCGGAGCAGGCGCTGCGCGATCATCCCAAGTGCCGGGTGATCCTGTGCGACGAGGGTTACTGGCGCAGGCGGCGCAGGCGCGCGGGGCGCCCCGAGATGCATCAGCCGCGCCAGAGCCTCAACGCCAGCCATTGCCTGCAACGCCGCCCGCAGGTGGATTGGCTCGCCCATATCGACGTGGATGAATTTCTCTGGCCCGAGGCCCCCCTGCCCGCGCAGCTTGCCGCCCTGCCCGACGACGCACTCAGCGCGCGGGTGCGCCCCATAGAGGCGCTCGCCCCCGATCCCGACGATCCGCCCCCCGAGGGGGTGGCGTGGTTCAAGTCCTGCGCCCGGCTGCGGGGGCAACGACGCGTGGAAACCGAGGCGATCTATCCCAGGTATGGTGCGCATCTCAACGGCGGCTTTCTCAGCCATGTCGCGGGCAAGGTCTTCGTGCGCACCGGCGTGCCGGGGGTGCATATGCGCATCCACAACGCTTTTCGCGGGCGCGAAATGGATGCAAACCCGTCCGAGATGCCCGCCACCCGGCTGTGCCATCTGCACGCCACCGACTGGGCGCATTGGCGCGCCACCTATGCCTATCGGCTTGCGCAAGGATCGTATCGCGAGGGGCTCAAACCCGCCGCCCCCGGTGGCGCGGGGCTTAACATGCACGCGCTCTTTCAGATGCTGGAGGCAGAGGGCGGCGAGGCCGCGCTGCGCGCGTTTTATGACGAGGTCTGTGTGGCCACGCCAGACCTGCGCGCGCGCCTCAAGGGCTACGGCCACCTCCACGCCATCGCCCTCGATCTTGACGCGAAGCGCGCGCGCCACTTCCCCAAAGCCGCTGAGCGGTCGAGTTGACCGGCCATTGGACATGATGTAAGGCAGGCGCAGCGGGCGGCCCGGCAAGGGCCGGTGGTGCAATGGTTGCACGCGCCCCGATGACAGATGTGCGGGCCAAGACCAGTGTCCGCAAAAAGCGGATACACATGATCACATTCAGCGAACTCAACCTCAATCCCAAGGTTCTCAAGGCCGTTCAAGAGGCCGGATACGAAACCCCCACCCCGATTCAGGCCGATGCCATCCCCTCTGCCCTCGAAGGGCGCGACGTTCTGGGAATCGCCCAGACCGGCACCGGCAAGACCGCCGGTTTTACCCTGCCGATGCTGTCGCTGCTGGCACGCGGGCGCGCGCGCGCGCGGATGCCGCGCAGCCTTGTGCTCTGCCCGACGCGCGAATTGGCGGCGCAGGTCGCCGAAAGCTTCGATACCTATTCCAAATATCTCAAGCTGACCAAGGCGCTGCTGATCGGCGGCGTGAGCTTCAAGGAACAGGACAAGCTCATCGACAAGGGCGTTGACGTGCTGATCGCCACGCCGGGCCGCCTGCTCGATCATTTCGAGCGCGGCAAGCTCTTGCTTACCGGCGTGCAGATCATGGTGGTGGACGAGGCCGACCGGATGCTCGACATGGGCTTTATCCCCGATATCGAGCGGATTTTCAGCCTGACACCCTTTACCCGGCAGACGCTCTTTTTCTCGGCTACGATGGCCCCCGAGATCGAGCGCATCACCAACACCTTCCTGCAATCGCCGGTGCGCGTCGAGGTGGCCCGGCAGGCCACCGCAAGCGAGACCATCGACCAGCATGTGGTGATGATAAAGCCGTCGCGCCGCGAGCGCGCCGATACCGAGAAACGCGACACGCTGCGCGCGATCCTCGACGCCGAGGGCGAGGCCTGCACCAACGCGATCATCTTCTGCAACCGCAAGATCGACGTGGACGTGGTCGCCAAATCGCTCGGGAAATACGGCTATGACGCCGCGCCTATCCACGGTGATCTCGAGCAGAGCCAGCGCACGCGCACGCTTGACGGGTTCCGCGCCGGGGAATTGCGCTTTCTCGTGGCCTCCGACGTGGCCGCGCGCGGGCTCGATGTGCCTGCGGTCAGCCATGTGATCAACTACGACGTTCCGGGCCACCCCGAGGATTACGTGCACCGCATCGGGCGCACCGGCCGCGCGGGCCGCGCAGGCAAGGCGATCACGATCTGCAACCCGCGCGACGAAAAGGCGCTGGCCGCCGTCGAGGCGCTGATCCAGAGACCGATCCCCCGGCTCGCCGATCCCACCGCCCCGCGCCCCGCGCAGGACGAGCTTGACGCGGCGCAGGCCGATGACCGTGACACCGCGAAACCCGAACGCAGCGGCAGCACCGGGCGCAGCCGTGGCATCAGCCGGAGCCGTGGCGGCAGCCGCCGCAAGACCGAGGCCGCGCCCGACACCGCCCCCGCGCCAGAGGCGAGCGTAACCGAGGCCACACCAGCCCCGACCGCAGGGACCAGCCCTGCCGAAGAGCACACCCCCGCGCCCCGGCAGGACACGCCCCCCGCCGAGCACAAGGAGCGCCGCACGCGCAGCGGTGACAGGGGCGGGGATTCCGGCGCGCGGGTTGTCGGGATGGGCGATCACCTGCCCGGCTTCATCGCGCTCAGCCTTGACGAGCGGCGCACCGGCTGAACAGGACCGGCTGAGCGATCCGTGGCGGGCGCTACCGCGCGATCACGATATCGGCGCAAAGCCCACCCAGCCGGGCGCTCTCGCCCAGGCGCAGGGTGCCGCCGTGGGCGCGCGCCACATCCACCACGATCGACAGACCCAGGCCCACGCCGGTGCCCCGGTTCTGGTTGCGCGCGGGCTCCAGCCGGGCGAAGGGGCGCAACGCCTCCTCGCGGCTCTCGGGCGGGATGCCCGGCCCGTCATCCTCGATGCGGATGCGCAAGCCGCGCTCTGACAGCGTGACCGACACCTCGGCCCGGCTGCCATAGCGCACCGCGTTCAGCACGAGGTTCTCGACCGCGCGCCGAATCCCGTCGGGGCGCAACAGCACCTCGCCCGCCCCCTCTGCCGCGATCAGCGTCACAGGCACCTGTGCGCGCTGCATGTCGTCCACCACACGGGCCACCAGCGCCAGCGGATCGACCGGCTCGGCCTCGCCCTCCTGCGCGCCGCGCGCGAAATCCAGAAACCCGTCGAGCAGGCGCTGCATGTCATCGACATCGCGCAGCATCGGCGCGGCCTCGTCCTCGTCGAGCATGGCCAGCCCCAGCCGCAGCCGCGTCAGCGGCGTGCGCAGGTCGTGGCTCACCCCCGACAGCATCAGCGTGCGCTGCTCGATCTGCCGCTCGATCCGCTCGCGCATGTCGATAAAGGCCCGCCCCGCCGCGCGCACCTCGGCCGCGCCCTTGGCGCGGTAGGGCACATGCCGCCCGCGCCCGAACGCCTCGGCCGCCTCCGCCAGCCGGGTGATCGGGCGCAACTGCGCGCGCAGGTAGAAAAACGAGATCAGCGTCATGAGCCCGCCCGTCACCATCAGGTTGACAAACAGCAGATGCGGGCGGTTCGCCGAGACATGCCGACGATTGACAGCCATCTCGACAAAGCCGGACTGCGCGGGAAAGTAGAACCGCGCGGTGCGGTCATCCCCCAGAACCACGCGCACGAGGTCGGGGAAATAGGCGCGCATTTCCCGAATGATGACGATGCCCGAGAAATCATACCAGCGCCGCTCGTCATACGCGGGCAGCGCCTCTGCCGGCACCGGCGTCATCGTGATGCCAAGCGCCTCGGCCAGAGCGGCATCATCGGTGTCGCGCAACACGCGGATCTCGCGCGCCACGGTATCGACCATCTGCTCGGTCACGCCTTCGAAATGGCGCTGCACGAAGACCACCGACACCACCAGCAACAGCGTCACCACCGGCAAAAGCAGGCCCAGCACGGTGCGGCCGAACAGGCCGCGCGGCAGATGGGGTTTGAGCCAGCGATACAACATGGTTAAACCTAAGCCTGACCGCGACCGGAAGAAAGAGCGAGACCGCAATGATCGAGCCCAGCCCAGCAGATACCCGCCCATCTGTGGGTGCCGCGCGTGATCTTGGCGGTGATATCCGCGCGATCCTCGCCCCAAACCCCTCGCCGATGACCCATTGGGGCACCAATACCTATCTTCTGGGCCAGCGCCGCCTTGCGGTGATTGATCCGGGGCCGGATGACCCCGCGCATCTCGCGGCGATTCTCGGCGCACTCGGGCCGGGGCAGAGCATCAGCCATATCCTCGTCACCCATGCCCATCTCGACCATTCGCCGCTGGTCGCGCGGCTTGGGGCCGAGACCGGCGCGCCGGTGCTGGCCTATGGCGATGCGCGCGCGGGCCGCAGCGCGGTGATGACCCGGCTGGCCGAGGCGGGCGGGATCGGCGGCGGCGAGGGGGTCGATGCGGGCTTTGCCCCCGATGTGCCGCTCGCGGATGGCGAGACCGTAACGGGCGACGGCTGGCAGATCACCGCGCACTGGACGCCGGGGCATTTCGGCAACCACATGTGCTTTCAGTCGGGTGAGACCATGTTCAGCGGCGACCTGGTGATGGGCTGGGCCAGCACGTTGATTTCGCCGCCCGACGGCGATCTGACACAGTTCCGCGCCTCCTGCGCGCGCCTTGCCGGGGCCGCGCCCGCGCGCCTTCTGCCCGGTCACGGGGCCCCGGTCACGGACCCGGCGGCGCGCATCGGCTGGCTGCTCGCGCATCGCGACGCGCGCGAGGCCGCGATCCTTGCAGCCCTCGCCGATGGGCCCGCCTGCGCGCGCAGGCTCGCCGCGCGCATCTACACCGACACCCCCGCCGCCCTGCTGCCCGCCGCCACCCGCAACACCCTCGCCCATCTGCTTGACCTGATGCAGAAGTCGAGGGTTACGGCCTTCGCCCCCCTCACCGCTGAGACCCGCTTCGCCCTGCCCTCCGCTGCGCGCGAAAGACAGTGAGATTTTGTCACGAACCCTCTGGACCTCCCCGAAGCGCATTGCTATACGGCCCACGTGTTCCGGCGTAGCTCAGCGGTAGAGCAGTTGACTGTTAATCAATTGGTCGTAGGTTCGATCCCTACCGCCGGAGCCAAGATAAGCTCTCTAGGTCAGTGGCTTAGAGTGTTTTTCTTTTCTCGAAACTTTTCGAGTAAGGCTGAAACGTAAGGTTTGCGTAAGGCTCCGAGCGCCATTTGAGCCCGACACTCGCTGCCCGCGCAACGAGATGAGCTATGCCCGAAAGTTGGTGACTGCGTGATCAGGCGGCAGTTTGAAGTTGCTTGATCCCGTCCTTGAAGGCAATCCCTTGGATGATCTCGGGT
>NZ_JBEPPX010000014.1:0-96657 GCF_040547535.1 Roseovarius sp. MBR-78 | reverse complement strand
AAGCTCATCCTCCTCGCCAACACCGTCCTCAAGCGCGACACGCCATGGCAACCAAACCCGCCGTCCTGAGACGGTTGCTTGATTCCGCGCGGGGGACAGGAGGCAAATGGCAGCAACACGCCACTCGCCCCCGTCACGCTCCGCGCACCCATCCTCCGCGCCACCGTGATGAGAGGGGACACAACCCGGCCTGATCCTCGTGCTGACGCATATCCCCGACGCGGACAACGCCCCACCTGCCTCAATTTGATGCAGAAATGACTCGCGTTTTCGCGGCGCGGTCTGCCACAGTGGTGGCACTACGTCAGAACCTTGGGAGGGGGATTTGCGGTATATTCCACTTGTCATCAGCATTTTCCTGATACCGGCGGGCCTGATCCTCGCGGCATGGCTGCCGTTTCTCGGCGGGCTGATCGCCGGGGTGGCGGGGATCGTGGCGCTGATCGGGCTTTACGATTTCTTTCAGGCCCGCAGCGCGGTGCTCAAGAATTATCCGATCTCGGCGCGGCTGCGCTTTGTCTTCGAGCATTTCCGCCCCGAGATCCGGCAATATTTCCTCGAAAGCGACCACGAGGAGACCCCCTATTCCCGCGAGCAGCGCGCGCTTGTCTATCGCCGTGCCAAGGGCATCGAGGGGCTGCGCCCCTTCGGCACGCTGCGCAACGTCAACGAGATCGGCCATGAATGGATCAACCATTCGATGGCGCCCACGCATCTCGACAGCCATGATTTCCGCGTCTCCATAGGCGGGCCGGATTGCACGCAGCCCTATGCCGCCTCGCCGCTCAACATCTCGGGGATGTCCTATGGCGCGCTGTCGCCCAACGCGATCGAGGCGCTGAACTGGGGGGCGAAGATCGGCGGGTTCGCGCATACCACCGGTGAGGGCTCGATCTCGCGGTTTCACCGCAAACATGGCGGCGACCTGATCTGGCAGATCGGCTCCGGCTATTTCGGCTGCCGCACGCCCGAGGGCGCGTTTGACCCCGAGACCTTCGCCGCCACCGCCGCCGACGATCAGGTCAAGATGATCGAGATCAAGCTCTCACAGGGGGCCAAGCCCGGCCATGGCGGCATCCTGCCCGGTGCCAAAGTGACCGAGGCCATCGCCGAGGCGCGCGGCGTGCGCGTGGGGCAGGATTGCATCAGCCCGCCGGGCCATTCGGAGTTTTCCACTCCCGAGGGGCTGTGCGCCTTCATCGCAAGGCTGCGCGATCTGTCAGGCGGCAAGCCCATCGGGATCAAGCTCTGCGTGGGCCACCCGTGGGAATTTTTCGCGATGGCCAAGGCATTTCACGCCACCTCGATCACGCCGGATTTCATCACCATCGACGGGGCCGAGGGCGGCACCGGCGCGGCCCCGGCGGAATTCGCCGATCACAAGGGGGCACCCATCCGCGAGGGGCTGATGCTGGTGCATAACACGCTGGTGGGCATAGGGCTGCGCGAGCGTATCCATCTGACCGCCTCGGGCAAGCTGGTGAGCGCGTTCGATTTGTGTCGCATGTTCGCGCTCGGGGCGGATGGCTGCAACATCGCGCGCGGTTTCATGTTCGCGGTGGGCTGCATTCAGGCGCAGGTCTGCCATTCCGGCAAATGCCCCACCGGCGTTACCACGCAGGATCCGGGCCGCTACCGCGCCCTCGTCGTGGCCGACAAATACAAACGCGTCGCCAATTTCCACCGCAACACGATGGTGGCGCTCAAGGAGGCGGTGGAATCCTCCGGCCTCACCAGCCCGAAGGAGTTCACCCCCCATCACCTCATGATCCGGGTCAGCAGTCGCGAGGTGCGCTCGGCGGCGAGCCAGTATCTGTGGCTGGAGCCGGGTGAATTGCTCTCGGGCGACGTAAGCCACCCGGCCTTTGCCAAATACTGGGATCGCGCGCGCGCCGATACCTTCGCCTTTGCCTGAGGCAGGCGGCCCGGCAGGCGCGGCTCAGACCTTCGTCGCCGAGACCGGCGGCGTCACCCGCCGCTTGAGCACCGCCTCGCGCCAGGAAATGAAGCTGACGGCGGCAACGATCACCATGCCGCCCAGCACCACGAAGACATCCACCCCCTCGCCAAAGACCAGCGCCCCCAGCGCGACCGCCCAGACCAGTTGCAGGAAAGTCACCGGCTGCGTCACCGTGAGCGGCGCGGCGCGAAACGCCAGCGTCATCGTGTAATGCCCTGCCGTTGCCACGCACGCCACCGCGAAGAGCACCCCCAATTCCCACAAGGTCGGCGGCACCCATACCGCCCAGGCCAGCGGCGCAAGGCCGAGCGTGACCGTGATCGACAGCATCGCCACCACCACGCCCGCGCTCACCCGCCCCGAGATCGCCTTGGCCAGCAGGTAGGATGCGCCGAAGAACACCGCCGTGAACAGCATCGCCAGATGCCCGGTGCCCACCTCGCGAAAGCCGGGGCGCAGGATGATGAGCGCACCAACAAGCGCCACCGCCACCGCCACGATCCGGCGCGCCGCCAGTCGCTCGCCGAGGAAAAGCGCCGCCCCCAGCGTCACGTAGATCGGCGAGAGGTAATTCATCGCCGTCACATCCGCGATCGGGATGCGCGCCATCGCATAGAACCACAGCGCAACGCCAAGCGTGTGAAACGCGCCCCGCGCGCCGATCAGGCCCCATGTGCCCCGCTCAAGCCGCAGGTCGCGCAGCGTTGCAAGTAGCGGCAGCAGGAACACCAGCCCCATCGCATAGCGCAGGAACGCCGCCTGTGGCGCGGGCACGCGCGTGCCCAGCACCTTCACGAGCGCCGTCACCCCCACGAAAAGAAGCCCCGTCACAACCATCCAGAACACGCCCCAACCGGGGCCTGCGATGGTGTCGGACGATGTCCCCTCCCGCGCGCTCATGGGCGGCATTAAGTCACGGCCTGCGCGGCCTGTCGAGCGGGTGCGGCCCGCAAAGCCATGCTCACGCTGCAACACTCTGTCCCGGATAAAACATAGCTCAGCCCGCGAGCAGCGCCCAGGCAATCGCCCACATCACCGCGCCCACGCCCGCATCCAGCAGCCGCCAGCTTGCCGGGCGGCGAAACAGCGGCGCAAGCAGGCGCGCGCCATATCCCAGCGCAAAGAAAAAGGTGAAACTCGCCGCCACCGCGCCCGCGCCAAAGGCCAGCCGGTCGGCATATTGCGCCGACACCGCCCCCAGCAGGACCACCGTATCAAGATAGACATGCGGGTTGAGCCACGTGAGCGCAAGACAGGTCAGCACCGCGCGGCGCAAGCCCCCCGCGCCCGTGCCCGCCTCCAGCATCGCGCCGCCGCGCCACGCCGCCGAAAAGGCGCGCGCGCCATAGACCAGCAGAAACGCCGCGCCGCCATAACGCATCACCCGCTCCAGCCCCGGCACCATCGCGGTGAGCGCGCCAAACCCCGCCACCCCCGCCGCGATCAGCACTGCGTCCGAGAGCGCGCAAACCAGCACCACCGCCAGCACATGCTCGCGCCGCAAGCCTTGCCGCAGCACAAAGGCATTCTGCGCCCCGATGGCGAGAATCAGCGACAACCCGAGCGCGTACCCCGCCAGCCCTGCCTGCATCGGCCCGTCTCCCCTGTTGCGTGACGCTTGCCTAACGGTGCGCGGTGCATTACTCAAACTCAATTATCTAATCCCAAATCAGGTTTGATAATGACGCTACCCGCCGATCACCTCGCCACGCTGCGCGCCATCCTGCAATCGGGCAGTTTCGAGGGCGCGGCGCGGGGGCTGGGGGTTACGCAATCGGCGGTCTCGCAGCGGCTCAAGGCGCTGGAGAGCCGCGTCGGCGCGCAGCTTGTGCGGCGCGGTGCCCCCTGCACGGCCACCGGAGCGGGCGAGCGGCTAGCGGCCCATGCCGATCAGGCGGCGCTGCTGGAGGCGCATCTGGCACGCGACCTTGCCGCGCTCGCACCGCCGCCACAGACCCGCCTGCGCCTTGCCGTCAATGCCGACAGCCTTGCCACATGGCTGCCCGGGGCGCTGGCGGCGCTCGACGGGCAGCTTTTCGATCTGGTGATCGACGATCAGGACACCGCGCATGACCGGCTTGTGCGCGGCGAGGTTCTGGGCGCGATCACCTCGCGCGCGGCCCCGCTGCCCGGCTGTGACGTGACACCGCTGGGGCGGCTGCGCTACATCGCCGTGGCCAGCGCGTCCTTCATCGCCCGGCATTTCGCGGGCGGGGTGAACGAGGCCGCGCTGGCGCGGGCCCCGATGCTGCAATTCGATGCCCGCGACCAGTTGCAACACCGCTGGATCACGCGCCACACCGGGGCCGCGCTCAGCCCGCCCTGTCACCGCCTGCCCTCGGCGCATGGCTTTGCCACCGCCGCGCGGCTAGGGCTGGGCTGGGGGATGAACCCGGAACCGCTGATCGCGCGTGACCTGCGGCGCGGCACGCTGGCGGCGCTTGTTGCCGATTGCCCGCTCGACACGCCGCTCTACTGGCAGTCGAGCCGCCTTCTGGGCGCGGCAATGGCCCCGCTCACCCGCGCGCTGCGCCGTGCGGCAAGGGCGGGACTGTTGCCGCCGATGTGACGGCGATTACCGGCCTGCCGACGCGCCCCCGCTTCATCTTGCCAAAAATACTCGTGGTGCCCGCGTCAAAGCTGCGCCATCACCTCGTCGGAGGCCTCGAAATTGGTGGTGACGCGCTGCACGTCGTCGTCATCCTCCAGAGCCTCGATGAGGCGCATGAGCTTTTCCATGCCCTCAAGGTCCATCTCGGTCGTGGTGGTGGGCTTCCACACCAGCTTGGTCGAGAGGCTCTCGCCGAGCGTGGCCTCAAGGGCCGTAGAAACCTCGCCCAGATCGGTATCGGCGCACCAGATCACATGGCCGTCCTCGCCGCTCTCGACATCCTCGGCCCCGGCCTCGATCGCGGCCATCATCACCGTGTCGGCGTCGCCCGCGGTGGCAGGATAGGTGATCTCGCCCTTGCGCTCGAACATGAAGCCGACGCTGCCTGTCTCGCCGAGGTTGCCGCCGTTCTTGGAGAAGGTCGAGCGCACGTTCGAGGCGGTGCGGTTGCGGTTGTCGGTCATCGCCTCGACGATCACCGCCACGCCGCCGGGGCCGTAGCCCTCATAGCGGATTTCCTCGTAATCCTCGGCATCGCCGCCCTGCGCCTTCTTGATGGCGCGCTCGATATTGTCCTTGGGCATGGATTGCGCCTTGGCCTCCTTGATCGCAAGGCGCAGGCGCGGGTTTTTCTCGGGGTCGGGGTCGCCCATCTTGGCGGCGACGGTGATCTCCTTGGAGAACTTGGAGAAAAGCTTGGCGCGGACGGCATCCTGCCGCCCCTTGCGATGCTGGATATTCGCCCATTTGGAGTGGCCGGCCATGTGGTCCTCATCAGGATAAGGGGAAAACTGGGGTCTTTTATCGCCGCAATCGGCGCAGGGCAACGGGCCAAAGCCTCATGGGCCCGCCTGGCATAGCCGCCCGCCCTGGCGCACCATCTCGATGCGGGTGGCGCGGCCGGTGGCATCATCGGTCTCGACATAGGTGCCCGAGAGCGTGACCGCGCCCATGGCGGGGGTAAAACGTTCCTTGCCCATCCCGGCGACAAAGCGGCGCATCGGCTCGGCCTTGTCCATGCCGATCACCGAGTTGTAATCGCCGCACATCCCGGCATCACCCTGAAACGCGGTGCCGCCGGGCAGGATCTGCGCGTCCGCCGTCGGGATATGGGTATGGGTGCCCACCACAAGGCTCGCCCGCCCGTCGCAGAAATGCCCCATCGCCATCTTTTCGCTCGTGGCCTCGCAATGCATATCCACCACCGCCGCCTGCACCGCGCCGCCAAGCGGATGCGTGCGCAGCACCGTGTCGATGGCCGAGAACGGATCGTCATAAGCGCGGCGCATGAACACGTTGCCCAGCACCTGCGCCACCAAAATACGCCGCCCGCGCCCGTCGGTAAAGACGCGCGCGCCCCGCCCCGGTGCCACCTTGGCAAAGTTGAGCGGGCGCAGCACGGCGCTGTTGCGCTCGACCTCCTGAAGCATGTCCTTCTGGTCAAACGCGTGATCGCCGAGCGTGACCACATCGGCGCCAGCCTCCAGCAGCCCCTTGGCATGGGCCGCCGTCAGCCCCATCCCACCCGAGGCGTTCTCGCCATTGACCACCACGAAATCGAGCGCCCAAGCCTTGCGCAGCGCGGGCAGACGCTCTGCCACCGCCGCGCGCCCCGCGCGCCCCATCACATCGCCAAGAAACAGAATTTTCATGGCACCCCTGTTAGGCGCAGATTTCCCGAAGGGCAAGCATCGCTCTGCGCGCATGGGCCTGCCCGCGCTTCATCTTGCCCCAAATATCCATGTTCCCGACCGCCACACACAACCCCCGGTCTCAGCCGCGAAACCCCGTCGCCACCACGAATTTCTCGGAACTGTCGGCGCGCGAGGCGGGGGGTTTCACGTTCGCCACCTTGGTGAACCGCTGCTTGAGCAGCTTCTGCAACTCGCCCTCGGCCCCGCCCGCCAGCACCTTTGACACGAACGTGCCGCCCTCCTCGAGCACGTCGAAGGCGAGATAGGCCGCCGCCTCGCAGAGCGAGATGATGCGCAGGTGGTCGGTCTGCTTGTGCCCCGAGGAAGAGGCCGCCATGTCCGACATCACCACATCGGCGCGCCCGCCAAGCCAGGCCTTGACCTGCTCATCGGCGCCCTCATCCATGAAATCGAGCTGGTGGATATCGGCCCCCGCGATAGGCTCCACCTCTTGCAGGTCGATGCCCAGAACGAAGCCCTGCCGCTTGCCCGGCTTTTCGCCGAGCGCGTTAACGCGCGGCACCGCCACCTGAAGCCAGCCGCCCGGCGCGCAGCCCAGATCGACCACCCGCGCGCCCGGCACGAGAAAGCGGAACTTGTCGTCAAGCTCCATGATCTTGAAGGCGGCGCGCCCGCGATAGCCCTCGGCCTGCGCGCGCTTGACGTAAGGGTCGTTCAACTGCCGTTGCAACCAGCGCGTCGAGGAGGCGCGCCGCCCGCGCGCGGTCTTGACCTTGACCGTCAGATCGCGTTGCCCGCGCCCCGAGGTGTTCTTGCCGTCCGGCCCCTTTGCCATCAATCCTCTCCCTCGGTGAGCACGCCATCGGCGGCCATCTGCGCATAAAGCATCCCCTCGCGCAGGCCGCGATCGGCGACGCTCAGCCGGTCGGTGGGCCAGCACCGCAAGAGCGCCTGAAGGATCGCCGCGCCGGACATGATGAGGGTCTGCCGGTCCTGCCCGATGCGCGGATCGCGCCTGCGTCCGGCGGGGCCAAGCGCGAGGTAGTCGCGGATCACGCGGTCGATCTCGTCGCTGGTCATGGTCAGCCCGTCCACCTTGTTGCGGTCATAGCGGCGCAGGCCAAGATGGCTTGCCGCCACCGTGGTGATGGTGCCGCTCGTGCCCACGATCTGAAACCCCTCGCGGCGCTGCTCGTCCTTGTAGGGGGCAAACTCGGCGAGGTTCTCCTCGAAATACCAGCTCATCAGCGCGAATCGCGCGGCATCGTCCTCGACATCGCGGAACTGCTCGCGCAGCGTCGCCACGCCCAGCGGCACGCTGATCCAATCCACCACCCGCGCGGCGGGGCCCGCACCGCTGTGCTGAAACCCCATATGCATCCGCATGATCGCGCGCTTGCGCTCGCCCTCGGGGACGCCGCGCAGGTCGATCCACACAAGCTCGGTCGAGCCACCGCCGATATCCACCACCAGAAGCTGCTCGGTGCGGGGGTTGACCAGCGGCGCGCAGGAAATCACTGCAAGCCGCGCCTCCTCCTCGGTCGCGATCACGTCGAGGGCAAGCCCGGTCTCGCGCTCCACCCGGCGCATGAATTCGGCCCCGTTTTCTGCCCGACGGCAGGCCTCGGTGGCCACCAGCCGCATCCGCGTGACACCATGGCGGCGCAGCTTCTGGCGGCACACGCGCAGCGCCTGAATCGTGCGGTAGATGGCGGCGCGCGACAGCCGCCCCGACCGCTCCAGCCCGGTGCCAAGCTGCACCGATTTCGAAAAGCTGTCGACCACGCGGAAAGAGCGCCCGTCGGGACGGGCGATCAACATGCGGCAACTGTTCGTGCCAAGATCGAGCGCCGCATAAAGCGGCACACGATCCGGCTGGCTCGGCGCGGGGCTCTCGACCGGGTCCGGGATAGCGCCCGCACCAATCGGACGCTTGGGCGTCATGATAACACGCCCTCCATTTCAAGTTGGCTTTAGAGTAGGCGCATCCGCGCCCCCGCGCAAGGGCCGCTGCCGGGGATCGTGGCGCGATCAGGGGCTGATGCTCGACGGCGGGCTCACGGGGTCGGATGCTGTTCGGGGGGCGTTCTGGCCCGGAGTTGTCATTCGATATGAAACAATGAGCCGCGCGAGTGCCCGACCGCGGGTGGGCGCTGCAACGGTTGCGCGTGGCACTTTATGCCTGCCAAATACTTCAACGATTGTAAGGAGTTCGACGTCGCAAAAGCGCCCGCCCGTCCGGGCGGTCGGGCGCTCGCGCGGCGGTGCCTGCGGCACCTTGGTTCCGCGCGGGGGGATAAACTGCGATTGGCAGATCCAAGCCATTCACACCACTTGCCACACCGCCTTGCACCGCATAACCACCCGGATCCCCCTCGGGCACCCTCTCTCGGACATCCGCCCCTTACCGGAAAATCCGCTCGCCCTGCTCGTCGATCACCTGTTTCGCCTTGCGGATCGAGAACGCCTCGGCCGTGGCCCGGTCGCGCAGCACGTCGGCGCGCAGGAAATGATGCACCTTGACCTCGCCGCCCGCCTCACGCTCGATCCGCGCGCCGACGCGAAAGCCGTCGCGCTCTTCCTGCGGGGCGGCGATGATGCGAAAGCCTTTGTAGTCTTCGACATGCTCGGCCCGCGCCTCGGGCTTGGCCGTGCCGCCGAACAGGCGTGACAGGATCGACATGGGGGGCCTCCTTCGTGGTCGGGGTGCGGGCCACGGGCGGGCCGCGCTCAGTAATGATACCGGCATTGGACGATCACGATATCATCGTCGGTGACACGATAAACCAGACGCTGCGCGCGGTCGATGCGCCGCGACCAATAGCCCGCCAGATCGCCCTTGAGCGGCTCGGGCTTGCCGGTGCCCTCATAGGGGTGGCGCAGACAGTCCTCGATCAGCCGGTTGATCTTGCGCAGCATCGCCTTGTCGGTGGTCTGCCAGTGCAGATAATGCGCCCATCCCCGACCCTGAAACGACAGGTTCACTCCCGCTCCATCGCCAGAAGTTCCTCCATCGTCACGGTGACCCGCTTCGACGGGTCATCCCCGGCAATCGCGGCCAGCAACTCGGCCCTGTTGGCGGGCGAGGCCAGCAGATAGGCGGTCTCGTCCATCGACTGATAATCCTCGAGCGAGATCATCACCACCGGCTTGCCCTTGGCGCGGGTGACAAGAACCGGCTCGTGATCCTCGTTCACCCGGTCCATCATGGCCGAGAGGCTCTTGCGCAGATCGGTGGAGGTGGTGTGTTTCATGGGGTAGGATGTACGTGATTGCGTATGGGGATTCAAGGGGGCGTGGGGCGGGGAACCTGTCATCCCAAGTGCAGGTGTTTTAAAAGGTGGGTTGGCTCCAACTGTAAACTGGCTAAATGACTTCTTGGTATTTATCCAAGATATCCGGACTTATTAGTACGAACACTCTTTGCTCGCTCAATTGTTGCCCCTGCGCCACCAAAGCATTTAAGTAGCGTCGTCTCTGATGGCCCTCAATCAAAAGATACTCGTAGTTTTGCATTGCACGATAGCGGTCTAGAAAACCACCGGGTGTGTATAGCACAATCGGTGCGAAATCCCATGAACCTAAGTTTAACGCAGTTGCAGTTGGGTGAGTATTAAACCCGTCTCTATTGAAAACTTCGTAATCAAATTCAGGAGCAAGTCTGTTGTCAGTCGCCGATCTAACGCTCTGGACAAAATGCTCCGGGGTCCACATTTCTTGCGTCCACGAAACTTTATCCAGTTCAAGATATGAGTGCGGATGGTCAGGACCGTACTTGTAAATCCATTGCTCACAAATTTCCTTATTAAGATGAGATATAATAGCATAATTTCGCTTCCACCATGAGTCAAATGACTCGAGATCAAAGCGACTATGCTCTTTAGCTTTTAAGGTTGAGTTCCAAACTGAAACTCTTTCTACAGGTGGAACAAAAATCCGCCTCACTGATCCAGAAAACTCCGCAACTTCCGCGACCTTGACGGGTGCTTCAACTTCCTCAACGCCTTGGCCTCGATCTGCCGGATACGTTCACGCGTCACGGAAAACTGCTGCCCCACCTCTTCCAGCGTGTGATCGGTGTTCATGCCGATGCCAAAGCGCATCCGCAGCACCCGTTCCTCGCGCGGCGTCAATGACGCCAGAACCCGCGTCGTCGTCTCGCGCAGGTTGTCCTGAATGGCGCTATCCAGCGGCAGGATGACGTTCTTGTCCTCGATGAAATCGCCAAGCTGGCTGTCTTCCTCGTCGCCGATGGGCGTCTCCAGAGAAATCGGCTCCTTGGCGATCTTCATCACCTTGCGGACCTTTTCCAGCGGCATTTGCAGCTTTTCGGCCAGCTCCTCCGGCGTCGGTTCGCGGCCGATCTCGTGGAGCATCTGGCGGCCCGTGCGCACCAGCTTGTTGATCGTCTCGATCATGTGCACCGGGATGCGGATGGTGCGCGCCTGATCGGCGATCGAGCGGGTGATCGCCTGACGGATCCACCATGTTGCATAGGTCGAGAATTTATAGCCCCGGCGGTATTCGAATTTATCCACCGCCTTCATCAGGCCGATATTGCCTTCCTGAATGAGATCGAGGAATTGCAGACCACGATTGGTGTATTTCTTGGCAATCGAAATGACCAGCCGCAGGTTGGCCTCGACCATTTCCTTCTTGGCCTGGCGCGCCTCTTTCTCGCCCTTCTGGACCTGGCCGACGATGCGGCGGAATTCCGAGATGTCGAGGCCCACATATTGGCCCACCTGCGCCATGTCGGCGCGCTGTTCGGCCACCTTGTCGGCAAAGCGCTCGGTGAACATCTGCCAGCCGCGTCCGGGCCGCTGGCCCATATCGTCGAGCCAGTTGGGATCAAGCTCGCGCCCGCGATATTCCTCGATGAATTCGCGGCGGTTGATGCGCGCCTGATCGGCGAGTTTCACCATCGCGCTGTCGATCTGCATGATCCGGCGGTTGATGCCGTAAAGCTGATCTATCAGCGCCTCGATCCGGTTGTTGTGCAGGTGCAGCGAATTGACCAGTTCGACGATTTCCGAGCGCAGTTTCTGATAGGTCGCCTCTTGCGCGTTGGAGAAAGAGCCATCCTCGTTGAGCGTGGCGGAAATGCGGTTGTCCTGCATGTCGCTGAGTTGCGCGAAATCCTCGGCGATGCGGTCGAGCGTTTCGAGCACGCGCGGCTTGAGCGCGGCCTCCATCGCGGCGAGGCTCATATTGGCCTGTTCGTCGTCTTCCTCGTCATCGTCGGAGGGGCGCAGCGGGTTGCCGTCGGCGTCAAGCTCCTGCACCTTCTCGCCGCTCTCTTGCGCGGCCCCGTTGGGGGGCGTGCCGACATTGGCGGCAACCACCGGCTCCTCGCCCTCCTCGCCCGGCTGATTGCCGAATGTCGCCTCGAGGTCGATCACGTCGCGCAGCAGGATATCCTCGCCCAGAAGCTCGTCGCGCCAGATGGTGATCGCCTGAAAGGTCAGCGGGCTTTCGCAAAGCCCCAGGATCATCGTGTTGCGTCCGGCCTCGATGCGCTTGGCGATGGCGATCTCGCCCTCGCGCGAGAGCAACTCGACGCTGCCCATCTCGCGCAGATACATGCGCACCGGATCGTCGGTCCGGTCGAGCTTTTCCTCCTTGCCGGAGCCAAGCGTGATTTCGCCGCGTCGCCCGATCTCGGCGATGGCGGTGGTCTTGCCGTCGTCCTCCTCGGCCTCTTCCTCCTCGATGATGTTGATGCCCATCTCCGAGAGCATCGACATCACGTCCTCGATCTGCTCGGACGAGACCTGATCGGGCGGCAGAACCTGGTTGAGCTGGTCGTAGGTGATAAAGCCCTTTTCGCGGGCCGCGGTTATCATCCGCTTCACGGCGGCCTGCGACATGTCGAGCGAAACTTCCTGCTCCTGCTCTTCGGGCTTCTGGTCGTCGGTATCCTTGGCGGCCATGCGCATCTCCTTGGCGATTGCGGGCAGGTGATTCGTTAACGCGAATCAATAGCGCGATAAGGTGATTCGCACACCGTCTACCCGGTATTTTCCTTGTCTTCCTTACGAAAATTCATCCACCCGGCGGTTTGCCCATGCCAAGTCGATCCAGAAGGGCGGCAAATTCGGCCCGTTCCTCGCGTTTGAGCCGCGCGCCGTTCTCACTAAGTTCGTATTCCGCCCGATCCTCCTGCTGGTTGCGAATCGCGCGGTTTCGCGCTTCCGCCGCCTCGCGCAGACGCCACGTCATCGTCTCATCAGCAAGCCCCGTGATATCCTCGACCGCCTCGCGCAATTCCGCCTCGATCCCCGCGCCCGCCGCCAGCTTGGCGAATTCCTCGCGCAGGGTGAGCGTCGCGCGCTCGGCATCACCGGGATGGCGCACCGGCGGGGCGATGGCGACATGGGGCAGCGACAGGAGCTTTTCAAGACTGTCCTCGCCCATCTCCACCGCGATCTGCGCGCGCAGCGTCTCGGCCCCCGCTCCGGCATGGCGCAGGATCGCCGCGCGCAGGCCCGCGTTGCGCGGATCGGCACAGCGCAGCCGCTCGATCTCCGGCTCGAATTCCTCGGCCACCTCGGGGCAAGACAGGATCGTGGCCAGGATCACCTCCTCGCGCATCCGAATCGCCTGCGCGGAATCGGCCGAGACCAGCGCCGAATTGCGTGTCGCAGCACGCGCGGTCTCGGGCGGGGCCCATTTGCCCTTGCCCCGCCCCTTGCCGTCCATCGGCTCCCGCCGGGGCGCGGTGCGGCGCGGGTTGAACAACTGCCAGCGCAGCTCTTTCAACGCGCGTTCATAATATCCGCGCAAGGCCGGATCGCGTATGAGCGCGGTCTTCTCATGGCAGAGGCGTTCCAGCGCGGCCTTGCGCTCGGGCGTGTCGAAATCGCGCCCTTCGGTCTCGCGCTGCCACAAGAGCCGCACCAGCGGCAGGGCGGCGTCGATGCGCGCCTGCACCGCGCCCGCGCCCTCGGCGCGCAGCAGGTCGTCGGGGTCTTGCCCCTCGGGCATCAGCGCAAAGCGCAGCGAGCGCCCCGCCTCCAGCAAGGGCAGCGCCAGTTCGACAAGCCGGTAGGCCGCGCCAAGCCCGGCGCGATCGCCGTCGAGCATGATGACCGGCTCCTCGGCGATCCGCCACATGAGCTGCACCTGATGCTCGGTCACCGCCGTGCCCAGGGGCGCCACCGCCGCCTCGAACCCGGCGGCCACCAGCGCGATCACGTCCATATAGCCCTCGGCCACGATCAGCGGGCCACCCTTGCCCGCCGCCTCGCGCGCGGGGCCGAGATTGTAGAGCGTGCGGGACTTGTCGAAAAGCTCGGTCTCGGGCGAGTTGAGGTATTTGGCATTGTCATTGGGGTCCATCGCCCGCCCGCCAAAGGCGATGCAGCGCCCGCGCGCATCGCGGATCGGGAACATGATACGATTGCGAAACACGTCATAGGGCTTGCCGCCCTTCGTGCTCTCGCGCGCAAGCCCGCAGGCAAGGATCAGGTCGGGGGACACGCCTTTGCCCGTCAGATGGTCCCAAAGCCCCTGCCAGCCATCGGGCGCAAAGCCGATGCCGAACCGCGCCAGCGTCTCATCGCTGAGCCTGCGGCCCTTGAGATAGTCGCGCGCCGCCGCCCCCGCCCCGCTGCGCAAATGCAGGCCGAAATACTGCGCCGCCTGCTCCATCACCTCGGTCAACTGCCCGCGCCGGTCGGCCTTGGCCTGCGCCTGCGGGTCGCGCTCGGGGACAGCCATGCCCGCCTCGGCGGCGAGGATCTTCACTGCCTCGATGAAATCGACATTCTCGGTCTCGCGCACAAAGCCGATCGCGTCGCCCTTGGCGTGACAGCCGAAGCAGTAGTAGAATCCCTTGCGGTCATCGACGTGGAACGAGGCGGTCTTTTCCTGGTGGAACGGGCACGGGGCCCACATGTCGCCCTTGGCCGGGTTGGATTTGCGGTTGTCCCACATCACCTTGCGGCCCACGACCTGGCTCAGCGACAGGCGCGACTGCAATTCGTCCAGGAATCCGGGGGGCAGGCTCATGGCCTATATATCGGGCCTCGGGGGCCGTCTGTCCAGAGGCCCGCGCGCGCCTACTGCGCCTCGCATTGCGTGACCCAGGCCCCGGCCACGTCCTTTTTGAGGTCCGTCTCGGGCAATTCATAGACCCAATCCACCAGCGGCTGCACGGCAGGCGCAAACCCCGCCTGCGCGCCCTCCAGCCCGGCGGTGATCTCCTGCTTTGCGGTGGTGGCGGGCTGTCCGGCGCGGCGCGCCTCGACCGCGGCGGCGACGATCTCGCCGGTGGGGGCGCAGATCGCTTTCTGCGCCGTGGCGGGTTGTGGGGCCAGCGGCAACGCGGCCAGAAGGATCAAGACTGTCTTTCGCATCGCGCCGGCCTCCTCTCGCGGATCATGCGCAGGCTAGGCGATTCCCGCACGACACGCCAGCAGGTCGCGCGCGGCGGACAGAGTGGGGAGCGGGGTGGCGAAACGTGAGGGCTTGGCTTGTTGCGGACGTTCGGGTTGATGTAGTGAGCCGCGCGAGTGCCCGACCGCCGGGTGGGCGTTGCAACGGCTTTGGGAGGCGCTTTATGGCGCAAAATACTTGAACGATTGTGCGGATTGCACCGTTGCAAAAGCGCCCGCCCGAGGGGGCGGACGGGCGCTCGCGCGGCGGTGCCTGCGCCACCTTGGTTCCGCGCGGGAGACAAGAGGCCAACGCCCCCTCCAAACTAAACCCCACCCTCCCGCGCCGCAACCCGTCGCATGACAAGCGTCACCTCGTGCACCAGGCTTGCCGCCATCGAGCGGAACACCATGATCTGATACGCATCGCCCCCCGCCTGCGTCACCGCGCCGACCATATGCGCCACATCGCTGCGCGCGGTGGCCCACGTGCCGAAACTGCCCGCGCGCAGATCGAGCGGCGTCAGCCGCGCCATCACCGCCTCTGCCCCCGGCCCCTCAAGCCGCAGCACCGCCCAGGCGTCCGACTGATCGCTGAGCGCGGCATGATCCGCCAGCGCCGCATCGGGCGCAGGCCCGATGAGCAACGCCAGATCGAGGCCGAACCACTGCACCGCGCCCCCCTCGCCCGCGATCACCCGCCCCGGCGCGGGCCAGCCCAGCCCGTGCGCCTCAGCCAAGGCCCGATCGAGCGCCGCCGCCTGCCCCTTGTAGAGCGCGAGCGCCGTCATCCGCCCCGGCTCCACCTCCGAGAGCCGCAGCGCCCCCGCCGTGACCGGCACCAGCCCCGCGCAGGGCGTCATTTCCACCAGATCACTCACGCATCCGCCCTCCCTCGGGATCGACCCAGCCCGGCGCGCAGACCTCGCAGAGCGTCGCAGAGCCGCGCAGGTGATCCACCGCGCGCACCCGCTCGCCCAGCCGCGCGCGCCCGCGCGCCAGAAACCCCAGCCCGATCACATGGCCCAGCACCGGCGAATAGCAGGCACTGGTGATATAGCCCTGATCGTTCGCCGCCACCGCCTCTGCCCCCTCGCCAAAGAGGTGCGATCCGGGCAGCAATTCCTTGACCGCGCCCACGGGTTTCAGCCCCACAAGCTGCGCGCGCCCCTCCTCCATCAGGCCCTCGCGGCTTGCCGCCGCCTTGCCGATGAAATCCTTCTTGCTGCTCATCATCCCCTGCATCCCGACATCAAAGGCCGTCACCCGCCCGTCGATCTCGGCATGGGTGATAAAGCCCTTCTCGATCCTGAGCACGTTCAAGGCCTCCATCCCGTAGGCCCCGCCCCCCAGCGCCTCTGCCCCCGCCACCAGCCGCTCGAAGAGCGCAGAACCAAAGCGCGCGGGCACGGCGATCTCATAGCCCGTCTCGCCGGAAAACGAGATGCGAAACAGCCGCCCTGCCACGCCGCCAACTGTCGCCGCGCCACAGCCCATGAACGGCAGATCGGGCACCGCGCCCAAGATATCAGCCAGCAGATCGCGCGCCCTCGGCCCCGCCACGGCGAATTGCGCCCACTGTTCCGTCACCGACACCGCCCGCATATCCCAGCCGGGCCGCAGCACCTGCGCCGCGAAATCCATGTGCCGCATCACCGCGCCCGCCGCCGCCGTGGTGGTGCTGATAAGGAAATGCCGCGCGCCCAGCCGCGCGCAGGTGCCGTCATCCATGACATGCCCATCCTCGCGCAGCATCAGCCCATAGCGCACGCGCCCCACCGCCAGCCGTGACATGGCACCCGTGTAGAGGAAATCCAGAAACCGCGCCGCATCAGGGCCTTGCACGTCGATCTTGCCCAGGGTCGAGACATCGCAGACCCCCACCGCCTGCCGCACCATCATGACCTCGCGGTCGCAGGACTGCCGCCAGTGATGCTCGCCCTTGCGCGGGAAATAGCTCGGGCGATACCACAGCCCCGCCTCGATCATCGGCGCGCCGCGCCGGACGCTCTGGCCATGCGAGGTGGTCAGCCGCTCGGGCGCAAAGCTCTTGCCGCGCCCCCCCGCCCCCATCGCCGCGATCGGCACCGGCACATAGGGCGGGCGAAAGGTCGTGGTGCCAGTGCCGGGGATCGTGCGCCCGGTGGCCTCGGCCAGCACGGCAAGCGCCCCGACATTGGAATTCTTGCCCTGGTCGGGGGCCATGCCCTGGGTGGTGTAGCGCTTCATATGCTCGACCGAGCGGAAATTCTCGCGCGCGGCCTGCGCCACATCCTTCACCGTCACATCGTTCTGGAAATCGAGCCAGGCGCGCCCGCGCCCCTCGACCCGCCACAGCGGCAGGATGTCATAGGCCCCGTCCGAGGCCGGTGGCACATCCACCGCCCGCGCCCTCAGGCCCATATCCTCGACCGCGCGCCGCCCTGCCTCCGCGCCGCTCTCAAGACAGGCCCGCGTCGAGAAATGTCCCTTTGCGGCCCCCGCCACCACCATCCCCGGCACCGCCCCCTCGGGCGGCAGAAACGCCGCAAGGCCCCCGTCCCAAACGGGCCGCGCGCCCATGTGGCAGGCCAGATGGACCGTTGGGTTCCAGCCCCCCGACATCGCCACCGTATCGGCGGCGATGCGCGTCTCCCCGCGCGCAGTGGCAATGCACACCGCCTCGACCCCCTTACGCCCGGCTGTCCCCGTCACTTGCGCGCCGGGGTAAAAGGCCACGTCATGGCCGCAGGTCGCATGCGCGCGGGCATCGACAAGGGCCGCGACATGCACGCCCGCCGCCTGCAAATCCCCCACCGTGCGATGCGCGCTGTCATTGTTGCCGAACACCACCACGCTGCGGCCCGCCGCCACGCCCCAACGGTTGAGATAGGCACGCACCGCACCCGCCATCATCACGCCGGGCCGGTCGTTGTTGCCAAATGCCACGGGCCGTTCCAGCGCGCCCGCCGCCAGCACCGCGCGCCGCGCCGCGATCCGCCAGAAACAACCCGCGGGCGCGTGGGCGCGGCCCTCCACCTCCGGCGCGACCCGCTCCAGCGCGCCGAACGTGCCGCCGTCATAGGCCCCGGTCACCGCTGTGCGCGTCATGATCCGCACGTTGGGCATGGCCGCCAGCCGCGTTGCCATCTCGCCCGCCCAGGTCGCGCCATCCTGCCCGTCCACCTCCTCGCTCTCGGCCAGAAGACGCCCGCCCAGCGCCACATCCTCCTCGGCAAGGATCACATCCGCGCCCGCCTCCGCCGCCACAAGCGCCGCCATCAGGCCCGCAGGCCCGCCCCCGATCACCAGCAGATCGCACTGCGCAAATGCCCGCTCATAGCGGTCCGGGGCCGCCTCACCCGACAGCGCACCCAGCCCCGCCGCGCGCCGGATCATCGGCTCGTAGACCCGCTCCCAGAACGCCTTTGGCCACATGAAGGTCTTGTAATAGAACCCCGCGCCGAAAAACGGTGCCATCAGATCGTTGACCGCCATCACGTCGAACCCGAGCGACGGCCAGCGGTTCTGGCTGCGTGCCACCAGCCCCTCGCGCAGCTCGACCGTGGTGGCGCGGCAATTGGGCTCCTGCGCCGCGCCCAGCCCCAGCGTGACCAGCGCGTTCGGCTCCTCGCTGCCCGCGGTCATCGGCCCGCGCGGGCGGTGATACTTGAACGACCGCCCCATCAGCCGCACCCCGTCGGCCAAGAGTGCCGAGGCCAGCGTATCGCCCGCGAACCCCTCGTGGCGGTGCCCATCAAAGCTGAACGCCACCCGCCGCCCCCGGTCGATCCGCCCCTTGCCGTCGATCCTCATCGCGCGTCCCCACCGGCCAGCACCGCGCCCGCAACCGCGTGGCTCACCGTGTCGCGCGTGACCACCAGCCAGGCACCGCAGCCCTGCCCGTGATACCAAAGCTCGCGGCTCTCCCCCGCCGGGTTGTCGCGGTTATGCAGGTAATCATCCCAGGCCGCATTCCATACGGCACCGTCCGGCACCGGCAGCGCCGCGCCGCGCACGGTAAACTCGCGCAGATCGCGCATCCCGCAGATCGGACAGGGTATTCTCACGCGCCCATCCCCTTCATCTTGCCAAAAATATCCATATCCCCATCCGCCAAAAGCGTCCTCAATGCAGGTTGTGCTGGCTGCCAGTCGCTTCCTCGTCCATCAGCCCGCGCCCCGTCGCGAACCGGTCGAGCCGGAACCGCGCTGCCGCCGGGTGCGGGCGGTCGGTGGCGATGAGATGCGCGAGCGCATCGCCCGACCCCGGCACGGCCTTGAACCCGCCATAGCACCAGCCGCAATTGAGATAGAGGCCCTCGATCCCGCTCTGGTCGATGATGGGGCTGCCATCGGGGCTCATATCCATGATCCCGCCCCAGCTACGCAGGAGCCGCGCATTGCCGATCATCGGCATCATCGCCATCGCGGCCTCCATCACATGCTCGGCCATCGGCAGGTTGCCGCGCGCCGCATAAGACGGGTAGAAATCGAGATCACCGCCAAAGACCAGCCCGCCCTTGTCGGACTGGCTGATATAGAAATGCCCCATGCCGAAGGTCACGACATGGTCGAGGCAGGGCTTCAGCCCCTCGGTCACGAACGCCTGCAACACATGGCTCTCGATCGGCAGGCGCAGCCCCGCCATCGCCGCCACCTGGCTTGAGCGCCCTGCCACCACGATCGCCACCTTTTTCGCCTTGATCGCCCCGCGCGTGGTCTGCACCCCGCGCACGCGACCGTTTTCCACGTCGATCCCCGTCACCGCGCAATTCTGGATCAAGTCCACGCCGCGATCACTGGCAGAACGCGCAAAGCCCCAGGCCACCGCATCATGCCGCGCGGTGCCGCCGCGCCCGTGCAAGAGCCCGCCATAAATCGGAAATCGCGCGTTGTCGAAATCGAGAAACGGCACCATCCGGCGCACCCCCTCGCGGTCGAGCAATTCAGCATCGTCGCCCTGGTTGCGCATCGCGTTGCCGCGCCGCGCGAACGCATCGCGCTGCCCGTCGGAATGGCACAGGTTCAGGACGCCACGCTGGCTCATCATCACGTTGTAGTTGAGGTCCTGCTCCAGCCCCTCCCACAGTTTCAACGAGTGGCTGTAGAATTCCGAATTCCCCGGCTGGCCGTAATTCGCGCGCACGATGGTGGTGTTGCGCCCGACATTGCCACCGCCGAGATAGCCCTTCTCGACCACCGCGACATTGGTGATCCCATGCCGCTTGGCGAGGTAATGGGCACAGGCCAGCCCGTGCCCGCCGCCGCCGATGATAACCACGTCATAGGCGGGTTTGGGCGAGGCGTCGCGCCAATGCGCGCCCCAGCCCTTGTTGCCGGTCAGCCCCTCTTTCAGTATCCGCAGCGCCGAAAACCGCATTCTGCCCCTCCGATGGCCCGCCCCCAGAGCTAGCAGGGCGCGGCCCCTTCGAACACCCCGCTTCGCGCCATTTTCAGGTCAATGCGCGACGCGGGGCGCGCGCGCACTCCCGCGTCACAGCCGCGCCAGCACCGCGCGCGCCGCGCGCAGCCCCGGTGCCTCGCCGCCCTCGCCAAGGCGCTGCATCGTGGCCGCCATCGCCGCGCGCTGCGCCTCGGGGGCGTCCATCACCCGCAACAGCGCGGGCGCGATGGCCTCCGCGCGGCAGGCATGGCCGATGAATTCCGGCACTGCCCACGTGCCGCTCACCAGGTTGACAAGGGTGAGCGTGTCCACCCGGATCAGCCGCGACAGGATCGCGCGGCTGAGCGGGGCCATGTCATAGGCGATCACCATCGGCGTCCGCGCGTGGGCAAGCTCAAGCGACACCGTGCCCGACGCCGCCAGCGCCAGATCGGCGGCGTGGAAGGCGCAGGCCTTCTCGGCGGCGTGGCCGGGATCGTCGGGTGACAGGATCAGGGGTTGCGCGGGCCAATCCGCCACCGCGTCGCGCAGCAGCGGGGCCATCGCCGCCGTGGTGGGCAGCACCAACCGGGTCTCGGGCCGCGCCGCCAGCACCTGCGCGAGCGCCGCACCAAAGACCGGCGCAAGCCGCACCACCTCGCCCCGCCGCGAGCCGGGCAGCACCAGCATCAGGGGTGCCGCGCCGATCCCGTGGCGCGCGCGAAACGCCGCCAGCGCGGCCGCGTCGGGATGCGGCTCGGCCACCACCGGGTGGCCCACGAAATCGCAATCCATGCCCGCCACCTGCATATAGGGCGGCTCGAACGGCAAAAGCGCAAGCACCTGATCGACATGGCGCGCCATCCGGCCCGCGCGCCCCGCCCGCCATGCCCAGACCGAGGGTGCGACGTAATGCACGATGCGAATCGCCGGGTTGGCCTTGCGCACCTGCCGCGCCACGCGCAGGCAGAAATCGGGGCTGTCGATGGTGATGAGCACATCCGGCGCGGCCTCCAGCACCGCCGCCACCGTCTCGCGCAGGCGGCGGCGCAGGTGCAGGTAGCGCGGCAGCACCTCCGCCAGCCCCATGACGCTCAGATCCTCCATCGGAAAAAGGCTGCGCAGCCCCTGCGCCTGCATCATCGGCCCGCCGATCCCGGCGAACTCGGGCGCGGCAAGCGCGCGCAGCCCGACCATGAGCGCCCCGCCCAGCCGGTCGCCGGACGCCTCGCCCGCCACCACAAAGACCCTCACCCCTGCCCCCCGGCGGCACGCACCCACAGGAACATCCCCGCGCGCGCCAGCACCTCGACCACCTGCGCGCGCTCGATCACCATCACACCGCCCGCCGCGATCACGATCCCGGCAAGCCCCGCCTGCGCGGCGCGCAGGGCGGTGTCGGGGCCGATCACCGGCATGTCCACGCGCATCTCCTGCCCCGGTTTGGGGGCCTTGTAGAGAAACGCGGGGGCCTGCGCCTGCGTATCGGCACCGCTCAACCAGTCGGCGGCAGACCCCAGCGCGCGGTCGGCGATGTCGAACGGGTCAAGCGACCAGTCAGCCCCCGTTGCCAGATCGTCGAGCATCGCATCGGTGCCGCGTGCATCCTCGCGCGCGATCACGGTGCCGCCGCGCACCACCACCGCCTGCCCCGTATCGGCGCGGCCCATCTCGGCCAGCGCCGCCTCGGCGGCACCGATCCCGGCCTCCATGTCAGGCAGCACGCCAGCCAACACCCCCGCCTCGGGCAGCAGGTCGGGTGCAATTTCGGCGGCACCGATCACGGCGATGCCCGCTTCCTCGATGATCGCCACGATCTCGCTGAGGGTGCCATCGTCGCCCTGCGCCATCGCCGCCATCAGCCGTGGCATAAGCGGTGCCGTGGCCGCGTCGATCCGCGCGGGATCGACCGCGGTCCGCCGCATCGCGCCCGCCATGCAGAGCCGCGTGACCCCGCGCGCGCAGAGCGCGTCGAGCAGGCTGCCGAAACTTTCCAGCCGAAAGCCGAGGCGCGGCAGATCGTCCGCGACCTGCGACGGGAATTGTGCCACCTCGCAGATCACCGGCACCTCGCCCCGCGCCAGCAGCACCCGCGCCAGATGCGGTGGCACGCCGCCCTGCCCGGCGATGAGCGCCAGGCCCATCGGCCTAGCCCTGACCGGGGGTGAGATAGGAGCGGTCCGTATGTGCGCCTACGAAATCCATGATCCGGCGGACATAGTCGCTCTCGGTCTCTTCGCCCAGACGGCGGGCGCGATCCTGGAACGCCCCCTCGCCCTGCGCCAGCATCTGGAACGCGGCGCGCAGCGCGGTGATATCGGCGCGCGGTACGCCACGCCGCTTGAGCCCGACAAGGTTCAGCCCGTCGAGATAGCCGCGCGGCCCCTGCACGAGGCCATAGGGGATCACGTCATTGGTGACCATCGTCACCGCGCCGATGATCGCGCCGTGGCCGATGCGCACGAATTGATGCACCCCCGACAGCCCGCCGATGATGACCTCGTCCTCGATCACGCAATGCCCGGCCAGCGCGGCATTGTTGACCACGATCACCCGGTTGCCGATCTGCACGTCATGGGCGATGTGACAGCCCGCCATGAACAGCCCGTCATCGCCCACCCGCGTGACGCCGCCGCCAGCCTCGGTGCCGGTATTCATGGTGACATGCTCGCGGATGCGGTTGCGCGCGCCGATCACCAGCCGGGTCGCCTCGCCGCGAAATTTCAGATCCTGCGGGATCTCGCCGATGCAGGCGAAGGGAAAGATCACCGTGCCCTCGCCGATCTCGGTCTGGCCGGTGACGACGACATGGGATTTGAGCGTGACGCCGGGGCCAAGCCGCACCTGCGGGCCGATATGGCAGAACGGCCCGATCCGGCAGCCTCCGCCGATTTCCGCCCCCGGCTCGACCACCACAGAGGGGTGGATCGCGGTCTCGCCCATCGGCCTAATCCTTCGGCATGTCCATCATCGCGGTGAATTCCGCCTCGGCGGCCAGCTCGCCCGCGACCTCGGCCCGGCCCGCGAATTTCCAGACCTTGCCACCGGGCTTGCCGCGCCGCGTCTCGACCTTCAGCTCCAGCACATCGCCGGGCACCACCATGCGGCGAAACTTGACCGCCTCGATGGCCATAAAATAGATCAGCATGTTGCGATCCGCGAAGCCCAGCGCCGTGCCCACCATCACCGCTGCCGTCTGCGCCATCGCCTCGACGATGGTCACCCCCGGCATGATCGGATGACCGGGGAAATGGCCCTGAAAATGCGGCTCGTTCATCGAGACATTCTTGATCCCGCGCGCGCTCTGCCAGCCGTCGATATCGAGCACCCGATCCACCAGCAGGAACGGATAGCGATGCGGAATGATCCGCTGGATGAGATGGATATCCGCGGATTTCAACGGCGCGCTCATGGCTGTCCTCTCGATGTTGCAACGCGATGTCCCTAGCAAGGGTGCCCGCGCGGGGCAAGCGCGGCGGTGGCTACTGTTCGGCCGGGGGCGCGGGGGCCGCCGGGGGCGCGGGGGCCTGCGCATCGGGCGCATCGGGCGCGGCGTCCGCCGCTCCCTCCTGCGGGGCCTGCACCTCGGGGCCGGTGCCGATCCGCGCGTCGATGCGGGAGATTGCGATATCGGTCACGTCGGCCACATCGGCGCGCAGGATCACGCTGCGCACATCCACGAGCACCACCGCGTCGGCCTCGCGCAGCAACTCGCCCAGCACCGGCTGCACCACGCGCATGAACTGCACCGGTGCCAGGTCGCGCTGGCGTTCGAGATCGCGCGACAGCCGTTCGCTCTCGCGGCGCAGTTGCGTGACCTTGGCATCAAAGTCATCGGCCATCTTGCGGAATTCGGCCGGCGGGGTGGTCGCGCGCAACTCCGTCAGTGCCTGTTCCTCGCTCTCCAGATCGCGCGCGACACGCTCGTTGCGCGCGATGAGCGCGTCGCGCTCGGCATTGATCGCGGCCTGGAGCCGCTGGCCATAAATGGTCTCGGAGAGCAGACGCTCGATATCTATCACCAGCACATCGCTTTGAACCACGCCCAGTTGCTGCGCCTGTGCAGGCATCTGGGCAACCCCGGCCAGCAGGGCCAGAAGCGCAAGGCGTAAAAGCGGCGCGCGCATCCTCAGAAGTCGGTGCTGACCGTGAGGTCGAAACTCTGCTCGACATCACCCGGCTCGGATTCCAGCGCCTTGGAGAAATTCATCCGCAGCGGTCCGAAGGGCGATTTCCAGAACACCGACAAGCCCACCACGTGGCGCGCCTGAAAATCATCGGAATCGACCGCGAAACCCTTGTCATCAATCCCCCAGATCGACCCGATGTCGTAGAAGGCACCGCCGGTTATGCCGTATTCGTCGGGCAGGCCCAGCGGGAATTCCGCCTCGAATTTCAGCGCCGCGAAATAATTGCCGCCAAGATGGTCACTGCCCTCGATCGGCCCCATCCCGCTCGACTCAAATCCGCGTATCACCTGGTGGGTGAACCGGTTGATGAAGCGGCTGTCCTGATTGCCGCTGAACTGGATCGCGCCACCCTCGAAAATCGCGCGCAGGGTCACGTCCTCGTTGAGAACATCGGTCTGTCCGACCAGTCGGGCGGTGGTCTTTACAAACTCATTATCGCCACCAAGCCCGGCAAATTCCTGCCCGAAGGACAGCAATATGCCCGACTTGGGATTAAGCCCACTCCGGCGCGTGTCGAACGTATAATTATAGCCCACGGCGCTGGTCCACAAATCCCCTTCGTTGGTCTCGGCCCGGAGAATATTGCTCACGCCTTCGAAATCCGACATCTCCTCGTAGCGCCCGTTGTAGAACAGGCTCAGCCGCCCGTTTTCCCCGGTGGGAAAGGTCAGGCTGGGACGGAACACACCGATGGCGGTGTCGAATTCGGTATTGGTCTCGGTATTCGTCTCGGTGAACGCGAAATCGAGGCCCAAAGCGACATTGCGGCTCAAAAAGGCAGGCTCAACGAAACCGACACTATAGTTGACCGTGTCGGCGGTGCCGAAAATGCTGAAATTGAGCTCCTGGCCACGCCCAAGGAAATTGCGCTCCTTCAGGCCGAATTGAAGCCCAAGCCCCGCCTCGCTCGAAAAGCTGGCCCCGATCGAAACAGAGCCCGTCGTTGTTTCCTCCACCTCGGTTTCGATGACCACGAGATCGGGGCGCGACCCCTCGCGCGCGTTCACATCGACATTCGCAAAGAATTGCAGCGCCCGGATGCGCTCGGCGGCCTGCCGGATGGCGCGCGGGTTGAACGGATCGCCCTCTGCGGTATCGAACTGGCGCCGGATGACGCGGTCAAGCGTCGTGGTGTTGCCCTCGATATCGATGCGCTCGACAAACACGCGCGGCCCGCGCGTGAGCACGAATTCCACATCAAGCGTCAGGTCGCGGTCATTGCGCGTGACACGCGGCTCCACGCGCAGGAAATCAATGCCCTGCTTGACGCCAAGCCGTTCCATCCGGGTGATGGCATTCTCGACCACCTCGGGCGAATAGATGTCACCTTGGTCCATCTTGAGCGTGTCGTCATAGGCCTCGGCCTCGACGCCGGCATAATCGCTTGTGGTGGTGATCTTGCCAAAGCGGAATTGCTGGCCTTCCTGCACCGTGAAGGTGATGAAATAGGCATCGCGCTCACGGGCCAGCTCGGCATTGACGCCGGTGACGCGAAAATCGACATAGCCGCGCGAATTGTAGAAATCGGTCAGCACCTGCCGGTCAAAGGCCACGCGATCCTCGACGAAGGTATCGCTCTGGATCAGGGCGCGCAAAAGCCCCGCCTGCTTGCTCTGGATGGCGCGGCGCAGGCGGCGGTCGGAATATACGCGATTGCCGGAAAAGCCGATGCGCTTTATTTCGATCGCCTTGCCCTCGAACACCTCGAACACAAGATCGACGCGGTTATCGCTGCGCCGGATCACCTTGGGCGTGACCCGCGCCGCGACCCGCCCGTTCTGGGCATAGGCCTCGGCGATGATGGCGGCGTCGCGCTCGGCCTGTGTCGGGCTGAACACCTGCCGCGGCTTGCTCTGGATAAAGCCCGACATATCCTCGTCCTTGATCTTGTCGTTGCCCTCGAAGGCGATGATATTGATCGTCGGGAATTCTGTCACCCGGATCACGAGGCGGTTGCCGCGCGGCTCGATCTCGACCGTCTCGAACAGGCCGGAGGCGAGGATGCGCTGATAGGCGGCGTCAAGCTCGCCCGCGCTGACCGTCTCGCCCCGCGCGATGCCCGAGTAGGACAGGATCGTGTCGCCCTCGATTCGCTGGTTGCCCTCGATCGTGACATCGTTGAAGCGATAGCTCTGCGCCTGAGCAGGCGCGCCAAACGCGATCACGCCCAGCCACAGCGCCGCGATCAGATGGAAAACGCCACGCTTCACAAAGGCAGCAAGCGGACGAGCCGCGTTGTAATCGCTCATCGGTCAAACCCAGTCAGACACCCCATTGAGCATCGTCACTACCCGGTCTGCCGTGGCTTGTCAAAACGCGAATGGCCGGGTCACAGCGTGCCCAGATATCCCGCCGCCATCAACGCCACCACGAGCGCCACAACGAAGAGCAGCAGATCGACATTGAGCGCGACCAGCACGCTCGCCCCGCGATAGGCATGTTTGAGGCCGGTCATGATGCGTTCCTTTCCGCCAGGGAATCGGGCAAGCCACAGGATGCCCGCCCGCAATGGCGGTTTTTTGCGCGGATCATGGCAAAAATCGGGCGCGCCGGGCGGGGCGGGGTTACCGCTCCGCCATGAACGCCGCGAGCCGGGCCAGCCCCTCCTCGATATCTTCGGTGGCGCGCGCGTAGGAAAACCGCAGCGTGCCCGCGCCGCGCACGGGATCGAAATCGAGGCCCGGTGTCACCGCGACGCCCGCGCGCTCCAATATCTCGGCAGCCAGCGCGCGGCTGTCATCGGTCAGGTGGCGCACATCGGCATAGACGTAGAACGCGCCATCGGGCGGCGCGATCCGGTCGAACCCGGCCTTGGGCAACCCCTCAAGCATCAGCGCGCGGTTGCGGGCATAAACCGCGCGGTTGGCCTCAAGCTCATCGGTGCACTCCATCGCCGCCAGCGCCGCGATCTGGCTGGCATGGGGCGGGCAGATAAAGAGGTTCTGCGCCAGCCGCTCGATCGTGCGCACGTGATCCTCGGGCACCACCATCCAGCCGATGCGCCAGCCGGTCATCGAGAAATACTTGGAAAAGGAGTTGATGACATAGCAGTCGTCGGTGATCTCCAGCGCGCTCACCGCGCGGGCCTCGTAATGCAGGCCGTGATAGATCTCGTCGCTGATGAACTGCGCGCCGCTGTCTTGCGCGGCCCCGATCAGCGCGCCCAGTGCCGCGCGGTCCAGCATCGTTCCGCTGGGATTGCCCGGACTGGCCACCAGAAGCCCGGCCAGATCGCGCCCCGCCAGATCCCCCGGCACCGGTTGCAGGCGGTTTTCCGCCGAGGTTTCGATATCCACCGGCACCAGATCAAGCGCGCGCAGGATCTGGCGATAGCTCGGGTATCCCGGCGCGCCGATGCCTACGCGCGCGCCCGCGTCAAAAAGCGCTGTGAAGGCAAGGATGAACGCCCCCGACGATCCCGGCGTGATCACCACGCGCGCCGGGTCGAGATCGACGCCATACCATTCGCCATAGTGTTGCGCGATGCGCGCGCGCAAGTCCGGCAGCCCCAAAGCCACCGTATAGCCAAGCGCGCCAGCCTCCATCGCGCGCGCCAGCGCCGCGCGCGCGGCGGCAGGTGCCGGCGTGCCGGGCTGGCCCACCTCCATGTGGATGATGCGTCGCCCCGCCTCTTCGGCGCGGCGCGCGGCCTCCATCACATCCATGACGATGAACGGATCGACCTTGGATCGGCGGGCACGGCGCATTACATTCTCCTCGGGTTGGGGCGGCACGGGTCCGTTTCACTGGGAAAGGCAGGCAAGGTCAATGCAGGCAGTCCGGTTTTTCGCGGCGGTCCTCGTGGCAACCATGATCCTTGCCGCGCCCGCGCGCGCGTTGACGCTGCTGCGCGACCCCGATATCGAGCATGGCCTGCGTCAACTCGCGGCCCCGGTGCTGCGCGCGGCGGGGCTCAGCGCCGAGCGCGTGGATATCCTCGTGATCGACGCGCCCAGCCTCAACGCCTTTATCGTCGACGCCAATTCGATCTTTCTGCATTCCGGCCTGATCCTGCGGATGGAGAACGCAGCCATGCTGCAATCGGTGATCGCGCATGAGGCCGCGCATATCGCCAATGGCCACCTGATGCGCCGCCCCATCAACCTGCGCAACGCCCGCACCGCCGCCGCCCTCGGCACGATCCTCGCCGGCGTCGCCGGGGCGGCGGCGGGCAGCGGCGAGTTCGCGGCGGGGGCGGCGGCGGGGATTCAGGGCGCGGCGATGCGCAGCTTCTTTTCGCATACCCGCGCCGAGGAAAACGCCGCCGATACCAGCGGGATGCGCTTCATGCACATGGCGGGGATCGACCTCACGGGCGCGGTGCAGGTGATGGACCTGTTTCGCGGGCAGGAATCGCTGTCGCTGACGCGGCAGGATGCCTATGCGCGCACCCACCCGCTCTCGCGCGACCGGTTTCGCCGGGTGCGCGCGCTGGCCGAGGCGCAGGCGGGCAAGGCTGCGCCGGACCCGACCGCCGATTACTGGTTCGCGCGCGCCAAGGGCAAGCTCTCGGCGTTCCAGCGCGCCCCGAAATGGACGCTGGCGCGCGCGGGCGAGACCGGCTTTGACGATATCCGCCTGATGCGCGAGGCGGTGGCCCATCACCGCCGCTCCGATCTCGGGCGCGCGCTGCCCGCCATCGACGGGGCCATAGCCGCGCGACCCGATGATCCCTATCTGCACGAGTTGCGCGGCCAGATCCTGATGGAAAGCCGCCGCATCGGCGCGGCCGTCGCCGCCTATGGGCGCGCGGCCGATCTCGCGCCGCGCAATGCGCTTATCCTCGGGGCCTACGGGCGCGCGCTGCTGGCCGACGGGCAGGTAAAAAAGGCCGCGCAATTTCTCGAATCGGCGCGCGCGCGCGACGGGCGCGACGTCCGCGTGCTGCGCGATCTGGCGCAGGCCGAGGCGCAGATGGGCAATCGCGGCATGGCCTCGGTGCTGACAGCCGAACGTTATGCGATGGCAGGCCGCCTCAAAGATGCTAGTATCCACGCCAAGCGCGCCAGCGACCTGCTGCCACGGGGCTCGCCCGGCTGGCAGCGCGCGCAGGATATATTGGTGGCGGCAGAGGCCGCCGAGAAACGGAGAGACTGACCTTGCCTTACCGCCTTCTAACCGCCGCCCTGCTCGCCCTTGGCCTGGCCCTGCCCGCCCAGGCGCTTGATCTGTCGTCGCTGAGCGAGACCGACCGCGCGCTCTTGCGCCAGGAGATCCGCGCCTATCTTCTGGACAACCCCGAGGTCATCATGGAGGCCGTGGCCGTGCTCGAAGAGCGCCAGGCCGCCGGTCAGGCCGAGGCCGACGTGGAACTGGTGCGCGCCAATGCCGACGCGCTCTTTGATGCCCCCGGCGACTGGGTTGGCGGCAATCCGCAGGGCGATATCACGCTGGTCGAATTCATGGATTACCGGTGCAGCTATTGCCGCCGCGCCGTGGCCGAGGTCGATGGCCTGCTTGGTGCCGATGGCAATATCCGCTTCATCCTCAAGGAATTCCCGATCCTCGGGGCCGAATCGGTGGCCGCGTCGCGCTTTGCCATCGCCACCAAACAGGTTGCGGGAGATGCCGCCTATAAATCGGTGCATGATGCGCTCATGGCCTATACCGGCGCAATGAACGTGGCCGGGTTCACCCGGCTTGCCGATGCGCTCGGGCTTGACGCCAATGCCATCACCGCCGCGATGGACAGCGAGGCCGTGACCGAGGTGATCGCCGCCAACCACGCGCTCGCACAACGGCTGCGCATCAACGGCACGCCCGCCTTCGTGATGGAGGACCGGATGCTGCGCGGCTACCTGCCGCAAGAGCAGATGCAGCAGATCGCCGAAGAGATCCGCACGCAATAGATGATGCAGATCAGATGGCCCGTCGCGGTGGCGCTGCTCATGGGCAGCGCCGCCACCGCGCAACAGCCGCCGCTGCAATCGCGCAGCCCCTTGGGCGAGGCCATCCGCAACGCGCTCATTGCCACGCCCGAGGTTCTGCCGCCCGCCTCGGGCCTCACGCGCGCGCCGCTCGATCTTTATGGCGACGATATCGCCCGCGATCTGGACGCGCTGCGCCGTGCCGCGCCGCGCCTTTTCAGCGCCGATCAGCCCGGCCTCGGCCCCAAGGGCACGCCCACCCGCATCGCGCTTTTCACCCGCGCCGATTGCCCCGACTGCGCCACCGCGATGCAGGAATTGCAGGCGCTTGCCACGCGGATGGGCTTTCGCGTGGCGCTGTTCGATCTGGCGCGCGATGCCGCCCTCGCCCGCGATCTCGGCCTCGACACGGCCCCGTTCTACGTGATGCCCGACAGGATGCTGCGCGGGCTGATGCCCGCCATCGTGCTCGAACGCTACCTGTCGGAGTGACCGCCCCGGCCTCGTCTTGGTCCAAATGCCCATCCGCCCTCCATGCCCGCCCCCCCCCGGCAAGGCCCCTTTCCCCCGCCCCCCCGATCGCATAAACAAGCGCGCAAAGTGACCGCCGAGGGGACCCAAGCCGATGCAAGAGCCAGCCATCACGCCCGACCTGATCGCGGCCCACGGGCTCAAGCCCGAGGAATATGACCGCGTTCTCGACATTCTGGGCCGCGCGCCGTCCTTTACCGAGTTGGGTATCTTCTCGGCCATGTGGAACGAGCATTGTTCCTACAAGTCGTCGAAGAAATGGCTGCGCACCCTGCCCACCTCAGGCCCGCAGGTGATCTGCGGTCCGGGCGAAAATGCGGGCGTCGTCGATATCGGCGACGGTCAGGCGGTCGTCTTCAAGATGGAGAGCCACAACCACCCCTCCTATATCGAGCCATATCAGGGCGCCGCGACCGGCGTCGGCGGTATCCTGCGCGATGTGTTCACCATGGGCGCGCGCCCGGTGGCGGCGATGAATTCGCTCAGCTTCGGTGCGCCTGACCATCTGAAAACCCGCCAGTTGGTTCATGGCGTGGTCGAGGGGGTGGGCGGCTATGGCAACTGTTTCGGCGTGCCGACCGTGGGCGGCGAGGTCCGCTTTGACCCCGCCTATAGTGGCAACTGCCTTGTCAACGCCTTTGCCGCCGGTCTCGCCGATGCGGATGCGATTTTCTACTCGGCGGCCTCGGGCGTGGGAATGCCGGTGGTCTATCTCGGGGCCAAGACGGGGCGCGACGGGGTGGGCGGCGCGACGATGGCATCAGCCGAATTCGACGACAGTATCGAGGAAAAGCGCCCCACCGTGCAGGTCGGCGACCCGTTCACCGAGAAACGCCTGATGGAGGCCACGCTGGAGCTGATGGCCACCGGCGCGGTGATCTCGATCCAGGATATGGGGGCGGCTGGCCTGACCTGTTCGGCGGTGGAGATGGGCGACAAGGGCGGGCTTGGCATCCGGCTCGATCTCGACCGCGTGCCGCAGCGCGAGACGGCGATGAGCGCCTACGAGATGATGCTATCGGAGTCACAGGAGCGGATGCTCATGGTCCTGCGCCCCGAGAAAGAGGCAGAGGCACGCGCGGTGTTCGAGAAATGGGATCTCGATTTCGCCATCGTCGGCGAGACGATTGCCGAGGACCGTTTCCTGATCCTGCATGGCAACGATGTGAAGGCCGACCTGCCGCTTTCAACGCTGGCCTCATCCGCCCCCGAATACGACCGCCCCTTTACCGAGACCGAGGCCCCCGCCGCGCTCGACCCCGAGAGCGTGCCGGGCATTGATCCCATCGACGGGCTGCGCGCGCTTCTCGGCTCGGTCAACTATTGCTCGCGCGAATGGGTCTATCAGCAATATGACACGATGGTGATGGCCGACACGGTGCGCACTCCCGGCCTTGGCGCGGGCGTGATCCGGGTGCATGGCACCGGCAAGATGCTGGCCTTCACCTCGGACGTGACGCCGCGCTATGTCGCCGCCAACCCCGAGGAAGGCGGCAAGCAGGCAGTGGCAGAGGCCTATCGCAACCTCACCGCCGTCGGCGCGGTGCCGCTCGCCACCACCGACAACCTCAATTTCGGCAACCCCGAAAAGCCCGAGATCATGGGGCAATTCGTCGGCGCGCTGCGCGGCATCGGCGCGGCCTGTGCGGCGCTCGACATGCCGATCGTGTCGGGCAATGTCTCGCTCTATAACGAGACCGACGGCGCGGCGATCCTGCCCACGCCCACCATCGGCGCGGTGGGGATCATCCGCGATCCCGAGACCGCGATTCTGGGCCAGGCCCGCGACGGCCATGTGGCGCTTCTCTTGGGCGAGACGCGCGGACATCTGGGACAATCGGCGCTCCTTGCAGAGGTGTTCAACCGCGCCGAGGGTGACGCGCCGCCGGTGGATCTTGACGCCGAGCGCCGCCACGGCGATTTCATCCGCGCCAATCACGCGCTCATCAAGGCCTGCACCGATCTGTCCGATGGCGGTCTGGCGCTTGCCGCCTTCGAGATGGCCGAGGCGGCGGGCGTGGGGGTGTGCCTCGATGCCGACGACATGGCCACGCTTTTCGGCGAGGATCAGGGCCGCTATCTCATCGCGTGCAATTTCGATCAGGCCGAGGCGCTGATGATCGCCGCCGGTCGCGCGGGCGTGCCGCTCGCAAGCGTCGGGCGTTTCACCGGTGACGCGGTGTGTTTCGGGCGCATCGGTGCCCCGCTTGCCGAACTGTCGGCGCTCTACCGGGGGGCCTTCGCGGGCACGTTTGCCTAATGTACGCCACCTGACACAAAGTGCCCGATGCTGCGCGCGGGACGGTTTTTGGCCTTAAGGGGACGTTCAAGTCGAAGCCCCCTCTTGCGCGGACTCATGGGCGCAGCCCGCCGCGCAGCGCCCGTCCGCCCCGTCGCACCGAAGGTGCGCCGATTATGGTCGGCACGCCTTTGGCGTGACGGGCGGGCGCTACGCGGCTCATCTCAAACCATCAACGTCTCCCCCAGGCCCTTCACGATGCTTGCCTTTCCGCACTCTGCAACATGGCAAGCCGGATCATCGTCGGGCAAGACCTGTCAGACGCCGAACACTAGAGAGTGTGTTTCTTAAAAACGGGAACCGGTTTTAAGCCCCTCGAACAGGCGAAATCAATCGGTTAGAGCAGGGCGCGAGACTGCGAATGAACGCAGGCACGCTATAAAGGGGCGTGATCGCGGCTCAACACTCCGCGATCACGTCCGCCTCGGTCACGATCATGTCGAGCGGCTGATCGGTCGGCTCCAGCGGCAGGCCATTGGCCTCTTGCGCGGCCCAGGCAAAGCCGATGGCGAGCGTCGGGCGGTGCGCGCGCAGCATCTCAAGCGTGCGGTCGTAGAAGCCGCCGCCATAGCCCAGCCGCCCGCCCGCGCGGTCGAACGCCACCAGCGGCACGATGAGGATTTCCGGCTCGATGAAGCGATCCGCCTCGGGCACCATCGCGCCGAACGGCCCCTCGCGCAGCGCGCAGCCCGGCTCCCATAGCGAGAACCGCAGCGGCAGCCCCGCGCCCTCGATCACCGGCACGGCCACGGGGCCATGCGCTGCCGCCTCGGCCATCGCGGGCAGTGGGTCGATCTCGGTGCGGATCGGCATGTAGCCCGCGAGCGCCACCCCGCGATAGCCCGCCAGCACCGCCGAGAGATGCGCTGCAGGCGCCGGGTGGCCCGCCCCATGCGCGGCCTTGCGGCGGGCAAATGCCGCCTTGCGCGCCTCGGCCTTGCGCGTGGCCAGCCCGCTCACAGCAGCACCAGCGAGGCCAGCCCGAGAAAGGCGAAAAAGCCCACCACATCGGTGATCGTGGTGACAAACGGCCCCGAGGCCAGCGCCGGGTCGATCCCGAACCGGTCAAGCGCCATCGGGATGACGATGCCCCCCAGCGCGGCGGCCATCAGCGTCAGGAGCATCGCCACCGCGATCACCGCCGCCAGCAGCGGCACCCCGAACCAAAGCCCCACCACCCCCGCCATCACGATACCGAACGTCGCCCCGTTCGCGCCGCCCACCGCCAGCTCGCGCAGCACCACGCGCATCGCGTTGCGCGCCGTCAGGTCGCGCGTCGCCAGCGCGCGCACCGCCACCGTCATCGTCTGGGTGCCCGCATTGCCGCCCATCGAGGCGACGATCGGCATCAGCACCGCCAGCGCCACCATCTGGTCGATGGTGGTGGCGAATTGCTCGATCACCACCGAGGCAAGGATCGCGGTCAGCAGGTTCACGAAAAGCCATATCGCACGGTCGCGGATGGTCTCGGTCAGGCGGCCGGAAAAGCCGCCCTCTTCGCCCACACCGGCGAGGCGCAGGATGTCCTCCTCGTGCTCCTCGTCCAGAACGGTCATCGCGTCGTCGATGGTGATGACCCCCACCAGCCGCCCCTCTTCATCCACCACGGGGGCGGAAATCAGGTGATACTGGTTGAAAGCATAGGCCACGTCGCCCTCTTCATCGGTCACGGTAAAGGTGTGAAACGTCTCCTCCACCAGATCGCGCAGCAGCGTGGCCCGCCGCGCCGCCATGATCCGGCCCAGCGTGACATTGCCCACCGGGTGCAGCCGCGGATCAACCAGCGTGACGTGGTAGAACTGTTCGGGCAATTCCTGCGCGCGGCGCATGAAGTCGATCACATCGCCCACGCTCCAATGCTCGGGGGCCATCACCACCTCGCGCTGCATCAGGCGACCGGCGGAATAATCCGGATAGGTCAGCGATTGCTGCACCGCCAGCCGGTCGGCGGCCTCGAGAATATCAAGGATCGCCTCCTGCTGCGCATCCTCGAGATCCTCGACCAGATCGACCACGTCATCGGAGTCAAGCTCGCGCACCGCCTCGGCCAGAACGTCGGGCTGCAACAGCCCGATCACCTCCTCACGGATGGACTCGTCGAGTTCCGACAGGATGTCGCCATCGAATTCCGGCCCGTAAAGCGCGATGAGCCGACGCCGCGCGCCGCTGCTGATCTGCTCCAGAAGGTCGGCGATGTCGGCGGCGTGCAGCGGCTCGGTCTCGGCCCAGAGACGGGCGCGATCCCCCTTCTCAACCGCCTCCATGATGCGCGCGATGCGCGCCTCGCTCAGCGCGTGCGCGTCTTCTTCTGCGGCGTCGGTTTCGGGCGGCAGGTCTTTGTCCGTCTCGGCCATGCGGCCCTCCCCTCGCTGCTTGGGCTGGTTTCCTCGTCCCGTGATTACTGACTGTGCGCCCTGAAAACAATCGCATTGGGCGCGGGCCGGGGCGGACAGGGCGCGCATTGGCCCTAGATCACGGCGATATCGTATCTGCGCCGAAGGAGCCCGCCATGACCGACCAGAGCCGCCATCTGCGCGACGCCATCCGCGCCATCGACGAGGCATTCGGGCCGGGCTATGCCCGCGACAACCCCGCCCTTGTCGCCAGCCTCGTGCAAAGCGCCACCATCGAGGCGGCGGTGGCCAAGGGCTATGGCGCGCATCAGGAGGCGCTCGCCGCCGCGCGCGAGATCAGCGCCGAGATGGGGGCCACCATCCTCAAGCTCAAGCCGCGCATCTTTGGCTAGGGGGGCGCATGGCGCAGAGGCCCGAGGCTCTGCGGCGGGGCGCTTGTGTAAGGGAGCGGACGGTTGCCCCCTGTTTCCCGCGCGGAATCGAGGCGCGCCGCCGCGCGAGCGCCCGACCGCCCGGACGGGCGGGCGCTTCTGCAACGTCTCACACCAAATAATCGTTCAAGTATACGGCACCATAAACCGCATTCCAAAACCTTTGCAGCGCCCACCCGCGGTCGGGCGCTCGCGCGGCTCATCGCATCACATCGAATGGCGAGCCCAAACCTGTCATAATGCCAACCTCTTCAAGCGCGACCAGCATATACCAAGCCCCCCTCCGCACATGTTCCCCGACATGCCTCACGCCACCCGGCTGAGGATATCGAGCGCGGCGGCGTGCTGCATCCGCCCCGCCGCCGCTACGGCGCGGCCGCCCTCGTGGACGGGGCCGCCCTGCCAGTCGGTGACGATGCCGCCCGCCGCCTCGATCACCGCGATGGGGCCCTGAATGTCGTAGGATTGAAGCCCCGCCTCGACCACCAGATCAATCTGACCGGCGGCAACCAGCGCATAGGCATAGCAATCAAGCCCATAGCGCGTGAGCCGCACATGGCGGGACAACTCGGCAAAGGCCGCGCCCTCGGCGGCGGTGCCGACCTCGGGAAAGGTGGTGAACAAGATCGCCTCATTCAAGGGCCGGTCGCCGCGCACCCGCAGCGGGCGCGCGCCGTGCGGCCCGGTCATGCAGGCGTAGCCGAACCCGCCCTCGAACCGCTCGCCGATATAGGGCTGGTCGATGAGGCCATAGACCGGCCCCGAGGCATCGGCCACGGCGATGAGCACCCCCCATGTCGGTGCCCCCGCGAGAAAGGCCCGCGTGCCGTCCACCGGATCGAGCACCCATGTCAGGCCGGTCTCACCAGGCGTGTGGCCATATTCCTCGCCAAGGATCGCATCCCCCGGCCGCTCGGCGGCTAGGATGGCGCGCATGGCGCGTTCGGCGGCGCGGTCGGCCTCGGTCACGGGATCGAACCCGCCGCCGTCGAGCTTGTTATCGGCACAAAGCGCCGCGCCGCGAAAATGCGGCAGGATGGCCGCGCGGGCCGCATCGGCCAGCCGGTGCGCGGTGGCGCGTATCGCTTCCTGGTCAATCGCACCCATCATCGCCGCCTGCCTCCCGATCATGGCCGGGGAATACCCCGCCCTCGGGTGCGGCTCAAGCCACCTCGCTCAGAACGCGGGCAAGATCGAACAGGCGGCGGCGCTGGTTTTCCGGGATCGCGTAATAGGAGCGCACCAGGTCGAGCGCCTCCTTGTCGGCGATGATGTCGGCGGGCAGCGTCGTGCCGCCTTCCTCGCCATCCTTGGGCAGGCCCTCGAAGAAAAAGGCGATATCCACCTCCAGCGCCTCGGCCATATCCCAAAGCCGCGATGCGCTCACGCGGTTGGCGCCAGTCTCGTATTTCTGTATCTGCTGGAATTTGATGCCCACAGCTTCGGCCAGTTGCTGCTGGGTCATGCCCGTCAGCCAACGGCGATGGCGAATACGTTTACCAACATGAACATCCACGGGGTGCGGCATAAGATTTCCTCTTCAACCCTTGTGCGGTCCGGACCGATACGGCCCAACACGACCAGACTTCCAACCAAACGCCACGCATCCCGGCAGCGTATGGGGAAACTACTTAAGCGGCCCCGAAATTCAAGACAATTCGCCACGCGGTTGCGTTCCTCGCCCGTCTTACCCAACGTCAACTTGCGTAAAGCGGCATATTCGTGCCGCCCCCTGTCCATTCGGATAGGCCGGGAGGGCATGGCACCAGCGGTGCGCCCGCACCACGGACCCGAATCGGTGGACAGGCCCGCGCCCCGCGCTTACCCCAATGGGCGCAAACCAAACGGAGGCAGACCGATGCGCGCCTATCGAATGACCGCCGGTGGGGCCGCCCCCACGCTCGAGGATATCCCCGCCCCCGCGCCGCAGGCCGGAGAGATCGCCCTGCGCATCGCGGCCTGCGGGCTCAATTTCGCCGACCTGCTGATGATCGCGGGGACGTATCAGGACACACCCGAGCCGCCCTTTACCCTCGGGATGGAGGTGGCGGGCACGGTCACGGCGCTTGGCCCCGACACGCAAGGCCCCGCCCCCGGCACCCGCGTCGCGGTCTTTGGCGGCCAGGGCGGGCTGGCCGAGGCGGGCTGTTTCCCGGCGGCGCGCGCCGTGGCCCTGCCCGAGGCCATGAGCTTTGCCGACGCCGCCGCCTTTCAGATCGCCTATGGCACCAGCCATGTGGCACTCGATCACAAGGCGCGGCTGCGCCCCGGCGAGACGCTTCTGGTGCTCGGTGCCGCGGGTGGCGTGGGTCTCACGGCGGTGGAGATCGGCAAGCTGATGGGCGCGCGCGTCATTGCCTGCGCGCGCGGGGCCGACAAGCTCGACGTGGCGCGGCAGGCCGGGGCCGATCACCTGATCGACGCGAAAACCGACGATATCCGCGAGGCGTGCCGTGCGCTTGGCGGCGTCGATGTGGTCTATGACCCGGTGGGCGGCGAGCAGTTCAAGGCCGCGATGCGCGCCTGCCGGCCGGAGGCGCGTATCCTGTCCATCGGATTCGCCAGCGGCGAGGTGCCGCAGATCCCCGCCAATCACCTGCTGGTCAAGAACCTGAGCGTGATGGGCCTTTACTGGGGCGGCTATCTGAATTTCCGCCCCGAGGTGGTGACCGAGAGCCTCGCGACGCTCTTCCAATGGTATGAGGCGGGCCGCCTACGCCCGCATATCAGCCATATCCTGCCGCTGGAGCGCGCGCATGAGGCGCTGGAATTGCTGCGCGCGCGCAAATCCACCGGCAAGGTGGTGGTCACACCATCCGGAGACTGACCGGCGCAGGCTGCGCGACGAAGCCCTGCCGCAACATCTCTGACAGCGGCTCTAGCAGCATGCCACCGTCAGGGCGGGCGTAGAGGTTGATCCTCTGCACGCCGAGATCGGGCAGCGCGGTGCCCGGATCGATCGCCTCCTGGTGGGGCGGGATGCTGTCTTCGAGCAGCGCGCCGACGGCGAGATCGGCACTTACCAGCGCCTCGACCGCGCGGTCGTCCTCCGACAGCACCGCCATCTCCCAGTCGATCCCCGCCTCCTCGAGCCGGCGCAGCACGATGGGGCGGAAGATGCAGCTGGAGCAGAAGGCGAGCCGCAGCGGGCGGCGCTTCCACGCCACGCCGCCGCGCGCCCCGGTCCAGCGCAGGGCCATCTCGGTCAGCGTCTCGCCGCCCGGCTTCACGGCTTCCTCGGTGGTGAGAATCACGTCCACCTCGCCGCGCTCGAATTCCTCGTGGAGTTTCATGGTGCTCGACGAGCGCAGGTGCATGTTGATGCGCGGATAGGCGGCGTTGAACTGCTTGAGCACGCGCGGCACCACCGGATAGACGATGTCATGCGGCACGCCCAGGCGCAGCTCGCCCTCGTAGCGATCCTCGGTCAGCCGCGCCACCGCCTCGTCGTTGAGCGCGAGGATGCGCCGCGCGTAACCCACGAGTTGCTCACCCGGCGCGGTGAGCGACACGCGTCGGTGGCCGCGGTCGAAAAGCGCAAGGTCCAGCATCTCCTCCAGCCGCTTGATCTGCATCGACACCGCCGATTGCGTGAGGTGCAGGATCGCCGCCGCCCGCGTGACCCCGCCATGATCCGCGACCGCCACGAGCGCGCGCAAGGTGGTGATGTCGAGATTCCGCATGAATCAATCTCCGTGATGGGTTTAGTTGTAAACATTCATTTTCATTATTTCCAGAATTCGGGCAAACATCAACCGATGAAATGAAGAATACGAAATACATCACGAAAACGAAAGGGGAGATCCCATGTCCATCCATATCGCCACCATCGCCCTGCCCGACCTGCGCCGCCTGCCCCTGCGGCAGATGCGCGAGATCGCCCGCCAACGCCGACAGCTCGCGCGCCTCGATGACGCCGCGCTCGCGGATATCGGCCTGAGCCGCCGCGAAGCACAGCGCGAGGCCGCGCGCCCGTTCTGGGACCTGGCAGGAACCGCCTGCACATAAGCCACGGGCAAGTGTGCGAAACCTGCTTTTAAAACATATTGAAAACCGTCGGAAATACTTGAAAACGCCCTCCGGCTCACCGATATTCATCTGCAAAGCCCCGGTATCGGGGCCGCCATCAACCGGAGGTATCCATGGCAGAGTTCAACACGATCCGCACAGGCGCGGGCGCCCGCTCGACCGAGATCGACGCAGGCCTGCGCGCCCACATGAACAAGGTCTACGGCACCATGTCCGTAGGGATGCTCATCACCGCGCTGGCGGCATGGGCGATCTCGGGGCTTGCCGTGACCACCGATCCGTCGGCCGCGGCCGCAGAGCTTGGCAACGGCAAGATGCTCACCGGCCTCGGCGCGGCGCTTTACCTCTCGCCGCTCAAATGGGTGGTGATGCTGGCACCCTTGGCATTCATCTTCCTCGGCTGGGGGGCGCTGTTGCGCCGGGCCTCGGCGGCGGGCGTGCAGCTTGGCTTTTTCGCCTTCGCGGCGCTGATCGGCATCTCGCTCAGCTCGATCTTCCTGGTGTTCACCAGCTTCTCGATCGCGCAGACCTTCATCGTCACGGCCATCGCCTTTGCCGGCCTGTCGCTCTGGGGCTACACCACCAAGAAGGACATTTCCGGCTGGGGCGCGTTCCTCATCATGGGGGTGATCGGCCTGATCGTGGCGATGATCGTCAACATCTTCCTGCAAAGCCCGGCCATCATGTTCGCGATCTCGGCCATCGGCCTGCTGATTTTCGCGGGGCTGACCGCCTATTACACGCAGGAGATCAAAGGCACCTACGTGGCCCACGCGGCGCAGGGCGATCAGGAATGGCTCGACAAGGCGGCCTATGACGGCGCGCTCAACCTCTATATCAGCTTCCTGAACATGTTCCAGTTCCTGCTCATGTTCATGGGCCAGCAGGAATAGCAGGAACCGCCTGACAGGTTGCCAAGGGCCGGCCACATCGACCGGCCCTTTTTTTGTCGCGACACGGGCACAGGCCCCGCACAAAAAGAAAGCCGCGCCCGAGGGCGCGGCATCTCAAGGCCAAAAGCGGCAGATCGTTACTTGATCTTGCCTTCCTTGTATTCGACATGCTTGCGCACGACCGGGTCGTATTTCTTCACGACCATCTTTTCGGTCATGGTGCGGGCGTTCTTCTTGGTCACGTAGAAATGCCCGGTGCCCGCGGTCGAGTTGAGGCGGATCTTGATGGTGGTCGGCTTTGCCATGTCTCGTCTCCTGCGGCGGATGCAAAGGGGGCATCCGCGAATATCCCATGAACCCCGCCTTTTACCGGCGCGCGCGACCGAGTCAACCGCGATCGTCGCGCGTGGTGCGGGAATTGCGCGGCGTTCAGTTGCTCGAAACCCGCACCGGCTTGCGATAGAAGTGATGCACGCCGATCGAGGCGGTGCGCGCGAAGCTCCGCGCCCAGCGTGGCGTGACGGCGCGGGTATGGTAGTAGGTCGCACCATCGGTCAACTGTCGCGGCGCGCCATCGACCATCAGCCGCGCCACCTTGGACACCTGGCCATAAACCGCCTGATTATTGATGTGCTCGGGGTTGCCGTCGCAGGTATAGGTGAACTGGCACTGATATTTCTTGCCCGTGCCCTGATGGATCACGCCGCAGACCGTATCGGGGAATTCAGGGCTGTCGACGCGGTTCATGATGACCTCTGCCACCGCGAACTGGCCGCGCACGCTCTCGCCGCGCGCCTCGAAATAGAGCGCCTCGGCGAGGCATTCGGTGGCCCGGTCATTGCCGCCCAAGCGCTGCTGCGCCAGCCAGTCGCGGGAATATTCAACCTCGGTCTCGGTCCGGGCGACATAACCCGCCAGCCGGTCGGTCGAAATGGCGCGCAGGGCGCGCGTTTCCTGTGCCATGAGTTGCGTGAGCGGCGTATCCGCCGCAACCGCGCCCGACACCGCCGAGACAAGCGCCGCCGTCAACAGCGTCCATTTCATGCGTGTGCTCCTTCGCTTTCGGCGGGAGGATGTCCCGCCTGATCGCGAGAGCCCTTAGCCGAAAACGCCGCCCCCGTCGACCGGGCCCATCGGCGGGTCTCTGCCGATGTCGGATTCGTCCCGTTCGAGGCCGGTTATCGTGAAGGATCTTGCGCCACTTGCCCTTGGGACGCCTCGATCCTGTCGCGCACCGAAAGCTGTGCGGCAGCAAGTCGCGCCACCGGCACGCGGAACGGCGAGCAGGACACATAGGTAAACCCGGCATCGCGGCAGAACGAAATCGATTCGGGATTGCCGCCATGCTCGCCGCAGATCGACAGCACCACGTCCGGGTTGGCGGCGCGCCCGCGCTCGGCCCCGATGCGCAAAAGCTCCCCCACACCGTCCACGTCGAGCACGTGAAACGGGTCTTCGGGATAGACGCCCTGCTGCACATAGGTGGACATGAACCGCCCCGCATCATCGCGCGAGAGGCCATAGGTCATCTGCGTGAGGTCATTGGTGCCAAACGACAGGAACGAGACCAGCGGCGCGATCTCGCCCGCGCGCAGCGCGGCGCGCGGCGTCTCGACCATCACGCCAAGCCGATAGGTGAAATCGCGCCCGGTCTCGTTGCGCACGGCGGCGGCCACCGCATCCACCCGCGTCTTGACGATCTCCACTTCGCGGCGGGCGCTGACCAGCGGGATCATGATCTCGGGCACCACCGGCGCACCCTCGCGGCTGGCCTCCAGCGTCGCCTCGAAAATGGCGCGCGCCTGCATGTCGTAGATCTCGGGCACGGTGATGCCAAGGCGCACGCCGCGCATCCCCAGCATGGGGTTGTATTCGCCCAGCGCCTCGACCCGGCGGGTCACGTCCGAGACCGGCAGATCGAGCGCATCGGCCAGTTGCAGATGCCCCGCGCGGTCGGCAGGCAGGAATTCGTGCAACGGCGGGTCGAACAGGCGGATGCAGACCGGCTGCCCCTGCATGATGCGAAAGAGATCGGTGAAATCGGCGCGCTGCATCGGCAGCAGCCGCTCCAGCACGGCGGCGCGGTCGGCGGGCGTGTCGGCAAAGATCATCTCGCGCATGACAGTCAGGCGGTCGGCCTCGAAGAACATGTGCTCGGTGCGGCACAGCCCGATGCCGCGCGCGTTGAAATTGCGCGCCACCTCGGCATCGGCGGGGGTGTCGGCATTGGCGCGCACGGCGATGTCGCGGGTCTCGTCGGCCCAGCTCATCAGCGTCTGGAACGCCGCGTCGCGCGCGGCCTCCAGAAGCGGCGCCTCGCCCGCCAGCACATGGCCATTGGTGCCGTCGATGGTGATCGTCTCCCCCGCCTTGACCACGCGCCCGTCGGGCATGGTCAGCATCTTGCGCCGGGTCTGGAAACGGATTTCCGAGGCCCCCACCACGCAAGGCAGCCCGATACCACGCCCGATCACGGCGGCATGGCTGGTGATGCCGCCGCGCTCGGTCAGGATGGCGCGCGCCGCGTGCATCCCGCGAATATCCTCGGGGCTGGTCTCGCGGCGCACCAGAACGCAGGCCTCGCCGCGCGCCTCCGCCGCCTGCGCCTCGACCGCCGAGAACACCACCTTGCCCGAGGCGGCACCGGGGCTGGCGGCGATGCCGCGTGCGAGGATGTCGCGCGGGGCCTCGGGATCGACCTGCCGGTGCAGAAGCTCGTTGAGCGCGCGCGGCTCGATGCGCATCAGCGCCTCCTCGGGCGGGATGATCGCATCCTCGGCCAGCGCCACCGCGATCGCCACCGCCGCGCGGGCATTGCGCGCCACGCGAATGCCGTCGAGAATCCAGACGCGCCCCGCCTCGATGGTGAACTCGGTCTGCATCTCCTCGCGCAGTTTTTCGCGCATGAGGCGGGTATGGGCGAGAATTTCGGCAAAGGCGTCGGGGGCCAGTTCCTCGAGCGAGGGCCCGCGCGCATCGCGCGTGAGATAGAGCGCATCCGCCCCCCCGCGCAGCGCGTCGCGCCCCTGGCTCTGGCTTTGGTAGCGCCCGGTGATCTGCCGCGCGCCGGTGCGGCTGTCGACAAGCTGCATGACGCCCGACCCGCTCTCGCCCCGCCCGATCCCCAGCGCCAGTTGCTGCACCACAAGGCCAAGCCCGGCCTCGGCGGGCGCGCCCTTGGCCTGCCGCAAGAGGCGCGCGGTCGTGCCCTCCCAGGCCCGCGCCATCGAGCGCAGCACCTCCGAGAGCTGCACGGCAGGGTCTTGGGGAAATGCCTCGTCGGTCTCGTCCTCATAGGCGCGCAGCGCCTCGGCGAGGCCAAGCACCGGGTCCGCGGCGACATCCTCGAACAGGTCCGGATCAAGCCGGGCGACGTGGATCGCGTAGGATTGCACGAAGCGCAGGTATATCTCCGAGGCCGCCCGCTTGCCGATCTGGTCGGACAGATCAAGAAACCGCGCATCGTTGATGCCGATATTGAGAACCGCGTTCGGCCCGCCCCAGTCGGGGTCTTCCGAGGAGGGGCGCACGCATAAAAGCGGGGCCGGACCAAACGGCGCGAGCAGCGCCGCCATATCGGGCAGCTCACCGGCGGCGATCCGGTGCACGGCGGCAAAGGACAGCGCGATGGTGCGCGGCACCGGCAGATCGAGCCGCACCAGTCGTTGCAGGCATTTCGCCCGCCCGCCATGGGTGGCGATGTGCATCGGGGCCGCAGGCGTGATAAGGGTGATGTCGGGATCGTCTTGCTGCACTGCGGCACCTTTCGTTTCACCGCACCATACGCCGCGAAGCACACAAGGCAAGGGAAAGGATCACGCCCCCGCGACGGCCCCCGCCCCTATCGCCGCCTCTGTCAGAGGCAAGACGAAAGAGCGCGCCCGGCTCGGCAGAAGGCGGCCCTCTGCCGTGCTACCCCTGCAAGGCGGAAATGGCCATTGTCATCGCCGTCTCTCCGGCCTTTTGGAGGTAAACCGAATCGAAAGCATTCTCTGCACAATGTTCCTGAAAGGGAGGCGACATGGACCCGCGACCAGGCAGCATCGTGACGACGGCGATTCGAAACCTGACCGGGCTTTCGGCCGGGGCCGCTATCATGGATAAGGGGCACCGCCCCGCCGTGGAAGGACCCACGCTAGCGCTGCTTGTCACCTGTTACGCCACCTGGATCATCGGCACGACATGGGCGGCGGCGCTGTGGCTACCGCTGGGGGTGGCGGTCACCGGGCTGGCCATCGCGCTGCATTCCTCGCTCTGTCACGAGGCGCTGCACGGGCACCCGTTCCGCGCGCGCGGTGCCAATGAGGCGGCGGTGTTTCCCTGCCTGTGCCTACTCATCCCCTATGGCCGCTTTCGCGACACCCATCTGGCGCATCACCGCGACGAATGCCTGACCGACCCCTATGACGACCCGGAATCAAACTATCTCGACCCCGCGACATGGCACCGGCTGCCACGCTGGGGCCGCGCCGTTCTGCGTGCCAACAACACACTGGCCGGGCGCATTGTGATCGGGCCGCTGATCGCGCAAGCCGCGTTCCTGCGCGGCGAGTGGCGGGCAATGCGCGCCGGTGATCGCGCGGTGCTGCGCGCCTGGGCCTGGCATGTGCCGCAGGTGGCGGTGGTGCTGGCTTGGGTGTGGGTCGCGCCGATGCCGCTCTGGGCCTATCTGCTGGCGGTGTGGCTGGGCATCGCGCTCCTGAAAATCCGCACCTTTCCCGAGCATCGCGCCCATGAGCGGGCACGCGCGCGCACCGTCATCATCGAGGATCGCGGGCCGCTCGCGCTCTTGTTTCTCAACAACAACCTGCATGTCGTCCACCACATGCACCCCGAGGTCGCGTGGTATCGCCTGCCCGCGCTCTATGCCGCGCGGCGCGATCATTACCTGCGGCGCAACGAGGGCTATGTCTATCGCTCCTACGCGGAGCTTTTCCGCGCCTATCTCTGGCGCGCCAAGGACCCGGTGCCGCATCCGCTCCGGCCCGCGCCGCAAGAGAAATTGCGGCAGGGCTGAGCGCGCGCCCCGCCGCCCGATATCACCGGTTCAATTGCCGCTTTCCACGTCAAAGCCAAGGTGTTTGGCAACCGTGAAAATATCCTTGTCGCCGCGCCCGCACATATTCATCACCAGCAGGTGATCAGCGGGCAGGCTGGGCGCGATCTTCATCACATGCGCGAGCGCATGGGAGGGCTCCAGCGCCGGGATGATCCCCTCCATCGCGCAGCAAAGCTGGAACGCCTCCAGCGCCTCGGTGTCGGTGATCGACACATATTGCGCGCGCCCCGTATCGTGCAGCCAGCTATGCTCCGGCCCGATGCCGGGATAATCAAGCCCCGCCGAGATCGAATGCCCTTCGAGGATCTGCCCGTCGCCGTCCTGCAACAGGTAGGTGCGGTTGCCATGCAGCACGCCGGGCCGCCCGCCGGTGAGCGACGCGCAATGCTCCATCCGGTCATCGACACCGTGGCCGCCGGCCTCCACCCCGATGATCGCCACCTCCTTGTCATCGAGGAAGGGATAGAACAGCCCCATCGCGTTCGACCCGCCACCGATGGCCGCGATCAGCGTGTCGGGCAGACGGCCCTCGGCCTCCTGCATCTGCTCACGCGTCTCTCGGCCGATGATCGACTGGAAATCGCGCACCATCGCCGGGTAGGGATGCGGCCCCGCCACCGTGCCGATGCAATAGAACGTGTCGCGCACATTGGTCACCCAGTCGCGCAACGCGTCGTTCATCGCGTCCTTGAGCGTGCCGCGCCCGCTCGTCACCGGGATCACCTCGGCGCCCAAAAGCTTCATCCGAAACACGTTGGGCGCCTGCCGCTCGACATCATGCGCGCCCATATAGACCACGCATTGCAGCCCGAACTTGGCGCAGACCGTGGCCGTCGCCACGCCATGCTGGCCCGCGCCGGTCTCGGCGATGATGCGGCGCTTGCCCATGCGGCGGGCAAGGATGATCTGCCCCAGCACGTTGTTGATCTTGTGCGCGCCGGTATGGTTCAACTCGTCGCGCTTGAGATAGATCTTCGCGCCGCCCAGGTGCCCGGTCAGCCGCTCGGCGAAATAGAGCGGGCTGGGGCGGCCCACGTAATGCTTCCAGAGGAACTCCATCTCGGCCCAGAAATCGGGGTCGGTCTTGGCGTGCTCATAACGCTCTTCCAGCTCAAGGATTAGCGGCATTAACGTCTCGGACACGAACCGCCCGCCGAAATCGCCGAACCGGCCCTTCTCATCCGGGCCTGTCATGAAGCTGTTGAATAGATCGTTGGCCATGTCGCGAGCGCCCCCTGTTTGCTTTGGCTTGTCCTAATGCGCCCCGCCCCGCAGGGCAAGGCGCAGGCGCAGGGCACGTGTCAGTATTCCACCACCGCGCGGATCGATTCGCCCCGGTGCATCAGGTCGAACCCGTGGTTGATCTGATCAAGCGTCAGCTTGTGGGTGATCATCGGGTCGATCTCGATCATGCCATTCATATACATATCGACGATCTTGGGCACATCGGTGCGCCCGCGCGCGCCGCCAAAGGCCGTGCCGCGCCAGACCCGCCCCGTGACAAGCTGGAAGGGCCGCGTCGCAATCTCGGCACCCGCCGGGGCCACGCCGATGATGATGCTCTCGCCCCAGCCCTTGTGCGCGGCCTCAAGTGCTGTGCGCATGACCTGCACGTTGCCGGTGGCGTCAAAGGTGTAATCCGCCCCGCCCCCGGTCAGCTCCACCAGATGCGCGACCAGATCGCCCGCAACCTCCTTGGGGTTGACGAAATCGGTCATGCCGAAGTGGCGCGCCATCTCGGCCTTGCCGGGGTTGAGATCGACGCCCACGATCTGCGCCGCCCCTGCCAGCCGCAGCCCCTGGATGACGTTGAGGCCGATGCCGCCCAGGCCAAAGACGATCGCGCGGCTGCCCAGTTCCACCTTGGCGGTGTTGATGACCGCGCCGATGCCGGTGGTCACGCCGCAGCCGATATAGCAGATCTTGTCAAAGGGCGCATCCTTGCGCACCTTGGCCAGCGCAATCTCGGGCACCACGGTATGATTGGCGAAGGTCGAGCAGCCCATGTAGTGATGAATGGGCGTGCCGTCGAGCATGGAAAACCGCGTCGTGCCATCGGGCAAGAGGCCCTGCCCCTGCGTCGCGCGCACCTTCTGACAGAGGTTGGTCTTGGGGTTGAGGCAATACTCGCATTCGCGGCATTCGGGCGTATAAAGCGGGATAACGTGATCGCCCACTTCAAGGCTCGTCACCCCCTCGCCCACCTCGATCACCACGCCTGCACCCTCATGGCCGAGGATGGCCGGAAAAATCCCCTCCGGGTCGTCGCCCGAGCGGGTGAACTCGTCGGTATGACAGAGCCCCGTGGCCTTGATCTCGACCAGAACTTCGCCCGCCTTTGGCCCGTCGAGATTGACCTCCATGATCTCCAGCGGTTTGCCCGCCTCTACCGCAACCGCCGCTCTCGTGCGCATCGTCGTCTCCTTGTCATCTGCGTTTTCCCAGACCTAGCCGCAGACGCGCAGCCGCGCAATCTCCGAAGTCCGCCCGCAAGGCGGCAAAGGGCTTTGACAGGGGCCGCACGGGCGCGTATCTGAACAGGTGTTCATTTACCCAGGGAGGCCACCATGCGCATCACAGACACAGCCGCGATCATCACCGGCGGGGCCTCGGGCCTTGGCGAGGCCACGGCGCGGCATTTCCGCGGGCTTGGCGCGCAGGTGACCATCTTGGACCGCGACACCGAACGCGGGCCATCGGTCGCCGCCGAGATCGGTGCCAGCTTCGCCGAAACGGATGTGACAAATGAGGCCTCGGTCGCCGCCGCCATCGCAACGGCCAAGGCCGCCATGGGCCGGATCACGGCGGCGATCAACTGCGCGGGCATCGCCACCGGGGCCAAGACCCTCGGGCGCGACGGGCCGCACCCCCTGGATGCCTTTCGCCGCACCATCGACATCAACCTTGTCGGCACGTTCAACGTCGCCCGCCTCGCCGCCGCCGAAATGGCCGGGAACGCGCCCGATACGGACGGCGCGCGCGGGGTGATCGTCAACACCGCCTCGGTCGCCGCTTTTGACGGCCAAAAGGGCCAGACCGCCTATGCCGCCTCCAAGGGGGGGATCGTCGGGCTGTCGCTGCCGATGGCGCGCGATCTGGCACGCGAGGGCATCCGCGTCATGGCGATTGCGCCCGGCACCTTCGCCACGCCGATGCTGCGCGGCTTGCCGCAAGAGGTGCAGGACAGCCTCGCCACCGAGGTGACGTTCCCCAAGCGCCTCGGCGATCCCGACGAATACGCGGCACTTGCGCGGTTCATCGTGGAATGCGGTTATCTCAACGGCGAGGTGATCCGCCTCGACGGCGCGCTCCGGATGCAGTGACCGCGCCGGGGGGCGTTTGACAGGATGTACTGAGCCGCGCGGTCGCTGGGCCGGGGACTAGCGATGCAACGATAGAAATTGCCGCTTTATGCCAGCCAAACCCGTGTGACGCCGCTGGGTTACGCTTCCTCGCAAAATCGCTAGGCCGCATGACGGCCCAGCGACCGCACACCCCACCGAAGACCAGAAGAAATCAGCCCGCCGTTTCGGACCGTTCCGCCAGCGCCAGCCATTCCTCCTCGGCCTGCGCCAGCGCCGCCTGCCGCTGCGTGAGCGCCTCGGTGGCGCGGCGGAACTTGACCGGCTCGCGGGTAAACAGCTCCGGGTCGGCCAAGAGCCCCTCCAGCTTGCCGATCTCCGCCTCCAGCCGCGCGATCACGCCGGGCAATTCCTCCAGCCGGTGCGCCTCGGTAAAGCTGAGGCGCGACGCGGCGGGCTTCTTCTGCTTTAACTCCGGCTTCTTAGATGCTGATTTACCAATATTTTTCGGATCATCGGCCCCCGCCTCGCCGCGCTGTGCGCGATAGTCGCTCCAGCCCCCGGCATAGGCCGTGGCGCGGCCGTCCCCCTCCATCGCGATGGTGGTGGTCGCCACCCGGTCAAGGAAATCGCGGTCGTGGCTGACCAGAAGCACCGTGCCGTCGTAATCGTCGAGCAATTCCTGCATCAGATCGAGCGTCTCGACATCGAGATCGTTGGTCGGCTCGTCGAGCACCAGAAGGTTGCTCTCGCGCGCCATGATCCGGGCCAAGAGCAGCCGCGCCTTTTCCCCGCCCGACAAGGACTTGACCGGCGCGCGCACCTGCCGCTCGTCAAAGAGGAAATCCTTGAGATAGCTCACCACATGACGCGGCACTCCGCGCACCAGAACCTGATCCGCCTGCCCCGAGACGCGCATCTCCGCGTCCCCCGTCAGGCTGTCCCAGAGCGTCATTTCCGGGTCGAGACGCGCCCGCGCCTGATCGAACACCGCCGGGATCAGGTTGGTGCCCTGCACCACGGTGCCGCTATCGGGCCTCTCCTCGCCCATCAGCATCTTCAAGAGCGTCGTCTTGCCCACGCCATTGGGGCCGACAAAGGCCACCCGCTCGCCGCGCATCACCGTCAGGCTAAAGGGGCGCAGGATGAGGACATCCCCGTAAGCTTTTGTAATCTCTTTCGCTTCGATCACCTTGCGGCCAGAGCTTGGGCCGCTTTCCAGCGCCATCGCCGCCGTGCCCTGCCGTTTGATCTGCGCGCGCCGCTCCTCGCGCAGGGCTTGCAGGTTGCGCACCCGGCCCTGGTTGCGCTTGCGCCGCGCGCTGATGCCCTCGACGGCCCAGCGGGCCTCGGCCTTGATCTTGCGGTCGAGCTTGTGGCGCTGCTGGTCCTCTTCGTCCCAGACCTTGTCGCGCCACGCCTCGAACCCGCCGAACCCCTCTTCCTGACGGCGCGTCATTCCCCTGTCAATCCATAGGGTTGCGCGGCTAAGCTCACGCAGGAACGCGCGGTCGTGGCTGATCAGGACAAAGGCCTTGCGGGTGCTGCGCAACTGCTCTTCCAGCCAGCCGATCGCCTCGATATCCAGATGGTTGGTCGGCTCGTCGAGCAGCATCAATTCGGGTGCCTCGGCCATCAGCTTGGCCAGCGCCGCGCGCCGCCGCTCGCCGCCCGAGGCGGTCTCGACCGCGCGGGCGGGATCGAATTTCAGCCCCTCGCCCGCCATCTCGACGCGATACATCTCGCCCGGCTCCAGCGCGCTCATGGCATAATCGCCCAGCGTGGCGAAACCGGCCATGTCGGGCTCTTGCTCCATATAGCCCACGCTCACCCCCGGCGAGACCACGCGCGCGCCGCGGTCGGGTTCCACCAGCCCGGCCATCACCTTCATCAGCGTTGATTTGCCCGATCCGTTGCGCCCCACCAGCGCCACGCGGTCGCCCGCCTGCACCACCAGCGACAGCTCCGCAAACAGCGGCGCGCCGCCAAAGGTGAGCGATATATCGGTGAGTTGCAAAAGCGGGGCACGGGCCATGATCGCGGGCTACCCCGCCGCCCGCGCGCCGTCAAGCCACCTTGCGCGCTACCCCGCCAGCGCCCGCAAGAGCCGCCGCCGCGCCGCCGGGATGGCGCTGATCTCGACCCCGGTAAAGACATGCAGCGTGCCCATCTGCCGGTCGATCACCGCGTGATCGCTGACCCAGCCGCCCATCATCAGATAGGTCCGCAAAAGGGGCGGCATATGGCGCATCGCGGCCTTGAGGTCGGGCTTGTGCCGCCGCAGCCGCTCGGCAAAGCGGAACACGCTCGGCGCCTTGACGCGCGGCCACCAACGGCGGGGCGCAAGGTGCCGCGCCCCCAGCACCGCGAAGGCGTCAAGATAGGGCGCGGCCTCGACCCCCTTGAACGAGGAGCAACCAAACAGCATCGCCACGCCGTGATCGTCCACCAGCCGCGTCATCGCCGCCCACGCGAGCCGCAGGATATCGGCATCGCGCTGCCCCGGTGCCACGCAGAATCGCCCCATCTCGGCCATCCGCCCCTCGAACGCCTCGAGCGCCGTGAGATCGTAGAACCGCGCCGAATAGCTGCGCGCAACCCCGGCCCCGCCGTCGAGCATCAAAACCCGGAAACAGCACAAAAGCCGCCCGCTTCGCGCCTCTTCGACCAGCACATGAAGGCACTGCGCGTCATGCTCATCAGCATCGGATGCGGCCTCGTCGCCCAAAAACGCCGCCGCGCGCAGCGCCTGCGCGCGCGCCACATCCTCAGGCCCGAGCGCCAGCCGTGCGACATAGCCGCCCTGTCGTATATCCCTCATCGCGCCGCCCCCATATCGCCGCGCCTCGCCTGTGCGACAGTCTCGCATGGCAGCGGCAACAGCGTCATGACAGCATCGGCGCGCGCGGGGTCAGTTGTCAAACGCATCCACCGGGCTGATCGCCCCGATATTGCTGAGCAACTGCCGCAAGAAGCCGTTCTTGACGACGGAGCTATCGGTCACCCGGCTCGTGATCGGCACGATCTTCCCGTCTTCCAGCCCGAATCGCTCGATATTGGCGATGGTGTCATCCGCGTTGAAGGAAATCGCGACCACCTCGCGCTCGATCACCTTGGGGCGCAGCATCATATAGGTGCGCTTGCGCGACCGCACGTAATAATAATCACCGTCGCCCACCATGCCCGAAACCGAGGGCGGGCCGATCAGATCATCCACCGTGGCGCGGGTATCGGTGCCGACGACCAGGTTTTCCAGCTCGCTCTCGGGGGGGACATAGCCGTGGTTGCGGTAGGTGGACGCACAGGCCGCAAGCACCGTGAGCCCGCAAACCGCGAGGATGCGCAGCACCCGCATTGACAACGCCTTCATCTGTGCCCCCTTGTCACCGCCACGCGCGGCTTTTATCCCGCTTACATCAATGCAACCCTCGGGTTCAAGAATGCAAAGCAGGAGGCCGCGATGACCGGCGACGGCCACGCCCCCCACCGCCTACCCGTGGCACAGCTTGCGCGGCGCGGTGGCCACCGATTCGAAATCGTGCCGGACAAGGGCGCGCGCGCCGCACTCGCCGCGCGGCTCGACCTCATCGAATTGCGCAAGCTGCGCTTTGAGGGCGAGATCACCCCCGATGACGGGCGCGGCTGGCGGCTTGATGCCACGCTCGGAGCCACCGTGGTGCAGCCCTGCGGCGTGACCCTCGCGCCGGTTGCCACCCGCATCGACGAGGCGGTGACACGCCGCTACGCGCCCGACGCCACGCCGCCCCAGGCGCTGCCCGGCGACGAGATCGAAATGCCCGAGGATGACAGCATCGAGCCGCTGGGCGCGGTGATCGACCTCGACACCGTGCTTGCCGAGGCGCTGGCGCTGGCGCTGCCACCCTGGCCGCGCAGCGAGGGGGCCACGCTTGGGGCAATGGCCGCCGGCCCCGTGGGTGCCACGCCCGAGGACGCGGCCGCCCCCCGCCGCCCCTTTGCCGGGCTTGCCGGGTTGCGCGACAGGCTCTCCGGGGAGGGCGACGAGGACGACGAAAAAGGCACCGACGATGACGCGCCCGCCTGATCCGCAGCGCGCCCCCAAGAATCGCTTGTCCCGGCACCAAATCTCTGTATTTTCGCGCTCTCACCGGAATTTTGGGTTGAACCGGCGGCTCGGTAGGGATTAAGAGCCGCGAACACCCGTGAAACATGGGCCGTCTACCGGCCCGCAGGAATTGAGGTTGTGACATGGCCGTCCAACAGAACAAGGTCTCGAAATCGCGCCGCAACAATCGCCGCGCACATGATGCACTCACCGCAGGCAATCCCAACGAATGCCCCAATTGCGGCGAGCTGAAACGCCCGCACCACGTCTGTGCGGCTTGCGGCCACTACGCCGAGCGCGAAGTCGTTGCGATGGTTGAGGAAATCGACCTGGAAGACGACGCCGCCTGAAACAAGGCCGGGGGCATCGACCGAATGAGCGCTCAGAGCGATCAACACATGACCGGCGCGGCGCGCTTCGTCATCTCTGTTGATGCAATGGGTGGCGATGAGGGGCCCTCCGCCGTGGTGGCGGGCATGGCGCAATCGGCGCAGAAAAACGCCGATATCGGCTTTATCCTGCACGGGCCGCGCGACACGCTGGCCCCGCTCGTGGCCCGGCGGCGCGAACTCGCAGGCCGGGTCGAGATCCGCGACGCGCCCGATGTCGTGTCGATGACCGACAAGCCCAGCCAGGTTCTGCGCCAGGGCAGCACCACCTCGATGTGGTCGGCGCTCGAATCGGTGCGCGCGGGCGAGGCGACGGTCTGCGTCTCCTGCGGCAATACCGGCGCGCTGATGCTGATGTCGGTGATCCGGCTGCGCAAGCTTCCCGGCATCTACCGCCCCGCCATCGCGGTGATGTGGCCCTCGCAGAACCCGCAACAGCACAATATCATGCTCGACGGCGGGGCCGATATCCGCGCCGATGCCAAGGATCTGATGCAATACGCGCTGATGGGGGCATCTTATGCTCGCAACGGCTTTGGCCTTGCCTGCCCACGCGTTGGCCTGCTCAATGTCGGCACCGAGGAACACAAGGGCCGCGCCGAATTGCGCGAAGCCTATGACCTGATTGCCGCCAACGCGCACAGCTCGGATTTCGAATTCGTCGGCTTTGTCGAGGGGCGCGACCTGCCCGGCACCACCTGCGACGTGATCGTGACCGACGGCTTTACCGGCAATGTCGCGCTCAAGACCGGCGAGGGCACGGCCAAGCTTGCCGGCGATCTGCTGCGCGAGGCATTCGCCTATTCGCCGCTGTCGCGGCTGGCGGCGCTGATGGCCTATACCTCGCTGCGCCGGATGAAAAAGCGGATCGACCCGCGCCGCGCCAATGGCGGCGTGTTCCTGGGGCTGAACGGCACCGTGGTGAAATCGCACGGCGCGGCGGATGCCACCGGCGTCTCCTCGGCGATCAAGCTCGCGTTCGAACTGGCGCAATCGGGATTCACCGAACGGCTCGCGGCGCGCGTCGCCGGCGCCATCGCCCCCGATGCAAGCGCCTCTGAGCACGACGACACCACAGGCGGCACCACCGACGACATTACCGACGAGGCCCCGCAATGACCCGCCGCGCCATCGCCCTTGGCACCGGGCATTACCTGCCCGCCCGCATCGTGCGCAACAGCGAATTCGAGGCAACCCTCGACACCTCCGATGAATGGATTCGCACCCGCTCGGGAATCGAGCGCCGCCGCTTCGCCGCCGAGGGCGAGACCACCTCCATGCTCGCGATAGAGGCCGCGCGCGCCGCCCTCGCCAATGCCGGGCTCGGGCCGGAGGATATCGACGGGATAATCGTCGCCACCTCCACCCCCGATCTCACCTTTCCCTCGGTCGCCACGATGGTGCAGCAGGGGCTGGGCATGACCCGCGGCTTCGGCTTTGACGTGCAGGCGGTCTGCGCGGGCTTTGTCTACGCGCTCGCCACCGCCAACGCGATGATCGTCTCGGGCCAGGCCGAGCGGCTGCTGCTGATCGGGGCCGAAACCTTCTCGCGCATCATGGACTGGTCTGATCGCTCCACCTGCGTGCTTTTCGGCGATGGCGCGGGCGCGCTCGTGCTCGGCGCGAGCGACGACACCGGCACCAATGCCGATCGCGGTATCCTGTCGGTCGATCTCAATTCCGACGGGCGCTACCGCGACATGCTCTATGTCGATGGCGGCGTCTCGACCACCGGTGCCTCGGGCAAGCTGCGGATGCAGGGCAACGCGCTCTTCCGGCAGGCAGTCGAGAAACTTGCCGCCACCGCCGAAACCGCGCTTGGCAAGGCCGGGCTGGAGGCGGCGGATATCGACTGGATCGTGCCGCACCAGGCCAATATCCGCATCATCCAGGGCACCGCCAAAAAACTCGGCCTGTCGATGGATCGTGTGATCCTCACCGTTCAGGACCACGGCAACACCTCCGCCGCCTCGATCCCGCTGGCGCTCTCGGTGGGGGTGTCCGAGGGCCGCATCCGCCGGGGTGATCTGGTCCTCTCGGAGGCAATCGGCGGCGGGCTGGCCTGGGGCGCGGTGGTGCTGCGCTGGTAAACCACGCCTTGGCTTGCGAAATTTCGCGCTGAAACCCGCCGCGCGGGGCCATCACGATTGACACGCCGCAGGCTTCGCCGCAAACTGCCATGCAAAAAAGCGGGGATGGTATGGCCAGCAAGACGTTGACACGAATGGATTTGAGCGAGGCGGTCTTCCGCGAGGTGGGCCTGTCGCGCAACGATGCGGCCCAGATGGTGGAGAGCGTGCTCGACCACGTCTCCGACGCGCTCGCGCGCGGCGAGACGGTCAAGATTTCGTCCTTCGGCACCTTTTCGGTGCGCGACAAGACCGCCCGTGTCGGTCGCAACCCGAAAACCGGCGAAGAAGTGCCGATCGAGCCGCGCCGGGTGCTCTCCTTCCGGCCCTCGCACCTGATGAAGGATCGCGTGGCGATCGGCAACAAACGCTGAGGACACCGCCGCAAATGGGCAAATCCGCCGACGCCTTCCGCACCATCAGCGAGGTGGCCGACTGGCTCGAGGTGCCCGCCCACGTGCTGCGCTTCTGGGAAAGCAAGTTCACCCAGGTGAAGCCGGTCAAGCGCGCGGGCGGGCGACGCTATTACCGCCCCGCCGACATGCGCCTGCTGGGCGGCATCAAGGCGCTGCTCCATGATCACGGGCTGACCATCAAGGGCGTGCAGAAAATCCTGCGCGATCAAGGCGTAAGCCATGTCGCCGCGCTCTCGCCCGATCTCGGTGACGAGGACGAGGCGGCACCGGCAACAACGACGACACCGGCACGGGCATCGCCACCCCGCGCCGCGCAGGTGCTGAGCTTCGCGCGCCCCGAGGCATCAGACGATGCCCCGCCGCCCGACGAGACATCGCCCGACGCGCCCGCAGACACGCCAACGCCCGAGGACGAAACCGCCCTCGACCCGTCCGCCAAGGCCGGCCCGCCAGACGCGGACGCAGCGCCAGATCCCGGCACGCCCGCCCTGCCGCCGCTGCCCGATCTGCCCGCCGATCCGCCAGACACTGCCGCCGCGCCCGGCCCGCTCGCGCGGCTTGCCGCCCTGCCCCGCCCGCTCTCGCCCGCCCTAGCGGGCCAGCTCGCGGCGCTCGCGGACAAGCTGCGCCAGGCGCACGCGCCAAAGGCATGACCGGCGTCATTTATTCGCATCAGCCCCCTTGCCCCCGCGCACAAAACCGGTATGAACAGCGCATCGTCGGGCTATGGCGCAGCCTGGTAGCGCGTCCGTCTGGGGGACGGAAGGTCGCAGGTTCGAGTCCTGCTAGCCCGACCAAATTTACCGACGATACCACCGCCCGCCTACCGCGCGGTCGCTGTCTGGGCCGGGGGGGCCACGCATGACCGGCGTTTTGTCCTGCCAGCAAATCGCCACCATGATCGGGTCGGGCCAGATCACCGCCGATCCGGCCATCGCCCCCGATCAGGTGCAACCCGCCAGCCTCGATCTGCGCCTCGGCCCGGTCGCCTACCGCGTGCGCGCCTCGTTCCTGCCCGGGACCGGGCGATCCGTCGCCGACCGGCTCGAGGAGTTCGGGATGCACCGGATCGAGCTTGGCCCCGGCGCGGTGCTGGAAAAGGGCTGCGTCTACCTTGTCCCGCTGATGGAGCGCCTCGCCCTGCCGCCGGGCGTGCAGGCGGTCGCGAATGCCAAATCCTCCACCGGGCGGCTCGATCTGCTCACGCGCACCCTCACCGATGGCGGCACCGAGTTCGACCGCGTGCCCCCCGGCCATTGCGGGCCGCTCTACGCCGAGATCTGCCCGCGCTCCTTCTCGGTCCTGGTGCGGCCGGGGATGCGCCTCAACCAGATCCGGTTTCGCACCGGCGATACGCGGCTCGCGGATGACGAGATGCACGCACTGCACGCCGAGACACCCCTTGTCGATGGCCCTGCGGTGATCGATGGCGGGCTGGCCTTCTCGGTCGATCTGCGCCCCGCAGCGGGCACGCTCACCGGCTATCGCGCCAAGCCGCATACCGGACTGATCGACCTTGACCGCATCGGCCATTACCACGCCGCCGATTTCTGGGAAGAGGTCCATGCCCGCGATGGCCATATCGTCCTCGATCCCGGCGCGTTCTACATCCTTGTGAGCCGCGAGGCCGTCCATATCCCGCCCCGCTTCGCTGCCGAGATGGCCCCTTTCGTGGCGATGGCGGGCGAATTCCGCGTGCATTACGCAGGCTTTTTCGATCCCGGCTTCGGCCACGCGGCAGCGGGCGGCGCGGGCGCGCGCGGCGTGCTCGAGGTGCGCTGCCACGAGGCCCCGTTTGTGCTGGAACACGGCCAGATCGTCGGGCGGCTGGTCTATGAGCGGATGGATCAGGTGCCAGACCGGCTCTACGGCGCGGGCATCGCGTCGAACTACCAGGGCCAGGGCCTCAAGCTGTCAAAACATTTCCGCGCCTGACATCCATCGCGCACCGTCGGCATGATCCGGTTTACTGCGCCACCTTCAGTCCTGAAGACCCTCGAAAGCACGCGCCCTGGATTGTCAGGCCACAACGCCCGACGCCGTCACAGATGCACCAGCCCTGCCACCCCATCCAAAGCCGCTCAGAACCGCCCCATCCGACGGCCAAGCTTCATCGTCTTGCGGGCATTGGCCACGGTCTTCTGCCCGTCGGGGCCGCTCTCCTTGCGCCCACGCGTTGCCCGCGCGATCCCGGCATTGATGCCGCGCCCAATCACCTGGCGCATGACCATGCGGATCACCATGTTGATTATCTGGTTGGCGTTCATTGCGCCCTCCTCTCTCTGCCTCCTGTCCTACATAGCCCCGAAACATGCCGATTTGAGGGCAGATTGGCCAGAAAACCCTAAGAAATCGTGAAAAGACGCGAGTTTTCGCGCTCAATCCTCGAACAGCTCGTTCTGCCCCGGCGCATCCTCGCCATCCTCGTCCTCGTCCTCACCCATGCGCGGCAAGCTCCCCGGTGGCGGGCGGTTGTCCAGAAGCCCCGCCGCGCGCAATTCCGCCAGCCCCGGCAGGTCGCGCGCGCTTTCCAGACCGAAATGGTCGAGAAACGCCTCCGTGACCACGAAGGTCACCGGACGGCCCGGCGTCATCTTGCGCCGCCCGAACCTTATCCATTCCATTTCAAGGAGTTGGTCCACGGTCCCCCGGCTGACCGAGACGCCACGGATCTCTTCGATTTCGGCGCGCGTGACCGGCTGATGATAGGCGATGATCGCGAGCGTCTCGATCGCGGCGCGGCTGAGCTTGCGCGTCTCGACCACCTCGCGCCGCATCAGGTAGCCCAGGTCGGGCGCGGTGCGCATGGCCCAGCCATCGCCCACCTTTACCAGCGTAACCCCCCGCCCCTCATACCTTTTTCGCAAATGCACCAACGCCTCCGCCGGGTCGCAGCCATGCGGCATCCGCGCCGCCATCTCGCGCATATCAAGCGGCTCGGTGGCAGCAAAAAGCATCGCCTCGACCATGCGCTCCTGCTCCGGTATCGGCGGGGCTTTGAAAAGGCTTTCCTTTTCTTTATCAGTGTCTTGCGGCACGATCCTAATCCTTCCGACGAAGCTCGACCGGGGCAAACACCGCCGATTGCCGCAGCTCTGCGCGCCCCTCTTTCACAAGCTCCAGCGCCGCCGCAAAGGTCGAGGCCGTGGCCGAGCGCCGCCGTTGCGGATCAACGGTGAACCCCTCGGGCAGAAACCCCGCGATGTCAGACCATGCCCCGACCGTGCCGATCAGCCCCCGCAACCGCTCAAGCGCTTGTTCCATCATGAAAATCGCGTCGCGATCCATGACGAAGGGGCGAAATTCGTCGCGCGTGCGCAGCCGCGCATAGGCCTGCATCAGATCGAGCAGCGTCGCCGTATAGCGCGTCTCGCGGCGGCGCGTGATGTCCTCGGGCAGGCCACGCGCAAAAAAATCCCGCCCCAGCCGGTCGCGCGCCATCAGCCGCGCCGCGCAATCGCGCATCGCCTGAAGCCGCTCGAGCTGAAACGCCAGATGCGCCGCCAAGTCCTCGCCCGAGGGCCCCTCCTCTGCGGGGTCGGGCGGCAGCAACAGCCGTGATTTAAGATAGGCCAGCCAGGCCGCCATCACCAGGTAATCGGCGGCCAATTCGAGCCGGAGCGCGCGCGCGCGCTCGACGAAGGCGAGGTATTGCTGCGCCAAGTGCAGCACGGAAATGCGCCGTAAATCAACCTTTTGCGTGCGCGAAAGCATCAGCAGGAGATCGAGCGGCCCCTCGAACCCGTCTACATCGACGATGAGCGCCTCCGCCGCCAGCCGCTCGGCCACGGGCACCGGTTGCGCGTGATCGTCGAATATCTCCTCAGCCATGCTCCTGCCCGCCCGTCAGCGCCTCAAGCTGCGCCGAGAGGCCTGCGATGTCAACCGGATCGGGGCTGCGACGCGCGGCCAGCACGCGCTCGGCGCGGGCCTGCGCGGCGGCGCGCATCGCGCCTGCGGCCTCGGCCACCGCCTGCCGCTCGGCCAGCGTGCCGTTGCAATGCAGGATCACGTCACAGCCCGCCGCAAGCGCATCGCGCGCGCGCTCCACCAGGCTGCCCGACAGCGCGTTCATGCCGATATCGTCGGTCATCAACAGCCCGTCAAACCCGATGGAGCGGCGGATTATCTCAATGATAACAGGCGACAAGGTCGCGGGCCGCGGATCAAGCGCGCGATAGACCACATGCGCCGTCATCGCCATCGGCAGATCGGCCAGCGCCTCGAACGGGGCGAAATCGACCTCGGCCAGATGCGCGGGCGGCGCGGTCACGCAGGGCAGGTCGTGGTGGCTGTCGGCGCTGGCGCGGCCATGACCGGGGATGTGCTTGACCACCGGCAGCACGCCCCCCGCCATCAGCCCGTCGGCCACCGCGCGGCCAATAAGCGCCACCTGCCCCGCCGTCGCACCATAGCAGCGGTCGCGCAGGAACGGATGGGTTTCGGCCCCGGCCACATCCACCAGGGGCGCACAGTTGCTGTCGATCCCCAAGGCCGCGAGTTCCGCCGCGATGATCCGGTAGCGCAGATACATCGCCTCTGCCGCGTGCGCCCCTGCCGCCGCCACATGATCCAGCGGCGCGGGCCAGTCGCGCCAGTGTGGCGCGCGCAAGCGCTGCACCCGCCCGCCTTCCTGGTCTATGGTGATGACCGCGTCATGCCCCGCCGCCTCGCGCAGCGCCGCGCAGAGCGCGCGGACCTGATCGGGCGTGTCGATATTACGCGCGAAAAGGATGAAGCCGAACGGCCTCACCTCGCGGAAAAACGCCGTTTCCTCGGCGGTCAGGCGCAGGCCATCAACCCCGGTAATCAGCGCACCAAACGGTGTCACCGGGTGACCACGGGGATGCATTCGGCCTGTTCGGCCTGCAAGGCAGAGCAGAAGCGCCGTGCGTCGGCCAGATCGTCAAAACCCACCACCCGCAGCCGGTAGAAGGTGCGCCCGCCGCTCTCGGCGCGCTGCACCACGCGGCGCTTGCCATCCAGAAGATCGCCAAGCCGGGTGCTCAGCCGGTCCCACTCAGTGCGCGCCACCTCGGCGGACTCGAACGCGCCAAGCTGCGCCAGCCGCGACCCCACGGGCAGGCTGTCGGGGTCAACCTCACGGGTCGTGGTATCCATCGCCGCTGCAATCGCATAGGCCACCGGATCGGGCAGCGCCGGGCGCAGACGCGGGCGCAGCGATTGCCCAAGCCCGCCATCGACACCCGCGCCGGTCTCATTGGCCTCAGGGCCGGGCGCGGGCCGCGCTGCCGGGGCCTGCGCGGCCATCTGCTCCGGTTGCCGGGCCACGGCCAGATGCACACCATCAGTGCGCGCCGGGGCGGGGGCCTGTGTCGCGGGCCTTGCCGCGAGCGGCACATCCTCGAGCGTGAGATCGAGCGGCGGGGGCGCAATGATGACCCGCTCGGGCGGCTCTGCGGTCGCGCCCTGCGCCGCCACCCGGTTGACCGAAAGCCCCTGATGCGCGGCCTCGCGCCCGCCCGGCTCTGCGGGCATGTCGCGCATCGGGCCGCCGAGGGCGCGCACAACCGGCACGCCCGACACGTCGCGCATCACGACCCCATAGCCCCATATGCCGATGCCAACCAGCAGCGCCATCGACACAAGAGCGCCCGAGATATTGGTGATCTTCGCCACGGCAGCCGTCCGGCCACCCTCCCCGGACTCCATCCGGGATGCCTGAATATACGCCATGCTCTGCCTCTTGCCACCGGCGATACATAGCCGCCGATATGTGTATGTCCTGCTCGAACCGGTGGCGGCGGCGTTCAGCGCATCTCTTCCACCGGTGTGACGCCAAGGATACCAAGACCCGCACAAATCACAACCGTTGCCGCGCGCACCAGCGCGATTTTCGCCGCAGATGTGGCCGGATCGCCCTCTTGCAGGAACCGCAGCGACGGATCGTCATGGCCACGGTTCCACAATCCGTGCAATTCCGAGGCGAGATCATAGAGGAAAAACGCCACCCGGTGCGGCTCTCCAGCGCGCGCGGCAATCTCGATCTGACGCGGCCATTCGGCGATCTTGCGCGCCAGCGCCAGCTCCGCCTCATGGGTGAGCACCGAAAGATCCGCCTCTGCAAGATCGGCATCCGCCACCGCGATCCCCGCGTCGCGCGCCTTGCGCAGAACCGAATTGACGCGCGCATTGGCGTATTGGACGTAGAAAACCGGGTTATCTTTGGATTGCTCCTGCACCTTGGCAAAATCGAAATCGAGGGCTGCATCGTTCTTGCGGGTGAGCATGACAAACCGGGTCACGTCCGGCCCCACCTCGTCCACAACGTCGCGCAGCGTGACGAAGGTGCCCGCGCGCTTGGACATCTTGAACGGCTCGCCATTCTTGTAGAGCTTGACCAGTTGGCACAGCTTGATCTCGACCGGCACGCGCCCGTTCGAGAGCGCCGAAACGGCAGCCTTCATGCGCTTGACATAACCGCCGTGATCGGCGCCGAACACGTCGATCAAGAGGTCATACCCCCTTGATATCTTGTCGTAATGATAGGCGATATCGGGGGCGAAATAGGTCCAGCCGCCATCGGATTTCATGATCGGGCGATCCACGTCATCGCCGTGCTCGGTGGATTTGAACAGGGTCTGCTCGCGCGGTTCCCAATCCTCGGGCATCTTGCCCTTGGGCGGCTCCAGCACGCCGCGATAGATCAGGCCCTTGCCGCGCAGGTCGTCGATCGCCGCCTCGATCAGGCCGGTGCCGTAGAGCGATTTCTCCGAGAAAAAGCGATCCATCTCGACGCCCAGCGATTTGAGATCGGCGCGGATGAGCGCCATCATCGCCTCGGTCGCGAACTCGCGGATCGGCGTCAGCCAGACCGCCTCGGGCTGATCGAGATAGGCATCGCCGACCTTGTCCTTGAGCGCAGCCCCCACCTCGATGAGGTAATCGCCGGGATAGGTGCCATCGGCAAAGGCCACCTCCTGCCCATGCGCCTCAAGATAGCGCAGATAGACCGAGCGCGCGAGCACATCGACCTGCGCGCCGCCGTCGTTGATGTAATATTCGCGCGTGACATCGTATCCGGCAAAGGCCAGCAGGCTGGCCAATGCATCGCCGAACACCGCGCCGCGGGTGTGGCCGACATGCAACGGCCCGGTGGGATTGGCCGAGACATATTCGACATTGACGCGGCTCCCCTGCCCCAGCGTGGCGCGGCCGAAATCTGCGCCCTGCCTCAGCGCCGCGCGCAGCACCTCGTGCCAGAGCGCGGGTGCCAGCCGCAGGTTGAGAAAGCCGGGGCCCGCCACCTCGGCGCTGGCGATGCGCGGATCGGCGGCAAGGTGTCCGGCAAGCGCCGTGGCGATATCGCGCGGCTTGAGGCCCGACGGTTTCGCCAGCACCATCGCGGCATTGGTTGCCATGTCGCCATGCGCCGGATCGCGCGGCGGCTCGACCGTCACCGCCGCCATATCGAGCGGCGCGGGCAAGGCCCCGTCGGCCTGCATCCGGCCCAGAGCGTCGAGAACAAGACCGCGAATATCGTCGAATAGGTTCATGACCCGCCTTTCCGTGTTGGCATGCGCGCCGGTTTACCACCCGTGTCCGGGGCGTCAATCGCCTTGGGCAGGCAGGTCGATCACCGCGCCGCGCAGGCCCTCGCGCCCCTGCGCCGCCAGTTCCTGCACCGCTTCTGCCAGCGCGACGGCCCCCGCCCCCGGTCCCAGCCGCAGCAGGTTGACGCGCGCGCGCCCGCCCGCCTCGGCCTGCATATGGGGGGCCAGCGCCATGAACGCCGCGTCAAAGGCATGGGCCTCGGGCGGCGCATCCCGCCCCGGCGCATGGCAGGCCACCAGCACCAGCCCCTCGCCCCGCGCCAGCCCAGCATCAAGCGCGCGCGTCAGCGCCGGGATCGCCGCCACCGCCGCACCGGGGCGGCGCGGGCTGCGCAAGGGATGCAGATGCACCAGCAGGTCAAGCGGGGTATCGCCCCAGATATCCCCGAAACGCCGACATTGGCTGGGCCGCAGCGGATCGAGCCTCAGGCTTTCGATCGACAACGGCACGCGCCGCGCCAACGCCAGCGCACGACGTTCGGCGTGATCGGCCACGATCACCTGTGCGCCCCATGTCGCCAGCATTTCGGCCAATGCGCCCCCCGCCGCACAGCCCGCCGAGACGATCAGAACGGTTTTTCGCGATCCTTTCGCGTCCACATGACCTCACCCACTCTATACGCATCCCGGCACCTCTCTAGCACCGTGGCGCGCGGGCTTCAACGTGGCCGCCGGTCAGGTGGCGCGCGCCGCCGCACGCGGCGGGGCAAGGGCGGTGATATGCACCCCCGCGCCGCCCTCGGCGCGATCCTCGCCCACGATGAAGCGCGGCGCGCCCCCCTCGCCGGTTTCCACCAGCGGCACCGCGTCGGGGTTGTCGGCGCGCCAGTCCTCGATGGTGTAATCCTCGCCGAGCCGGGTGGTGCGCACGCGCCACCCCTCTGCCATGCGCCGCGCCAGCGCCTGGTAATCCAGCCCGCCCGCGATCCGCCGCCCCCCGAGCGTGGCGGGCAGCGCGTGGCGCGCGCCCTCCTCGCGCTCGCGGCGAAGCTGGTAGACGTTGTCGCGCCCGAATTCCGGCGCGAGATCGCTGGTGACGAGGGTGTTGTAGGCGTCGTTGCCGGTCAGCGCGACGACCTGGCCAAAGCTCATCACCTCTACCCCGTGTTCGGCGGCCTCCGACAGGATGTCGCCAAAGAAGGTGCGCAGCCCCGCCTCGCGCGCGGCGCGCAATCGCGCGTGGTTCGGATCGCTTACCAGCACCGGCACGTCGAGCTTTGCCAGCGCCTGACCAAGCGCCACCGAGAAGGCCGATCCGCCCACTACGATCACTCCCGGCGGCCCCTTTTGCGCCAGCCCCAGCGCGCGCCCCAAGGGCGCCAGCGCGAACCCGTGCAACACCACGGTCGCCGCCACCAGCGCGAAGGCCAGCGGCGTGAGCCGCGCCGCATCCTCGAAGCCGAGCGCCACCAGCCGTTCGCCGAAGAGCCCCGCCACCGCCACCAGAACCACCCCGCGCGGGCCGGTGAGCGCCACCAGAAGCCGTTCGTTCATCGGCAGGCTCGTGCCCAAAAGCGACAGCAGCACCGTCAGCGGCCGCACCGCGAGGATCGTCACCGCCACGAAAAGGCCCGCGCGCCAGTCAAGCAGCGCCAGCCGCTCCATGTCCATCGACGCCGCCAGCAGGATGAACACGCCCGAGACCAGAAGCACCGTCGCGTGCTCCTTGAAGCGGCGCAACTCGGCATAGCTCGGCAAGTCGGCATTGGCCATGTAAAGGCCCATCACCGTCACCGTCAGCAACCCGCTTTCATGCAGCACCGAATCCGCCAGCGCAAACACCCCCAGCAACAGCGCGAAGAGCACCGGCACCTTCATGTATTCCGGCACATGCCCGCCGCGAAACGCGCGGGTCACGCCCCAGCCCGCGCCAAACCCCAGCACCAGCGCCACCGCGATCCCCCAGACCATCGACAGCGCCGCGCCGCTCACGGTCTCCGAGGCGGCTATCACCAGCACCACCTCGAACGCGAGCACGGCCGCGAGCGCGCCCACCGGATCGTTGACGATCGCCTCCCATTGCAAGAGTTGCGCGGGCCGCCGCGCCAGCCGCGCCTGCCTGAGCAGCGGCGCGATCACCGTCGGGCCGGTCACGATCATGATCCCGCCGAACACCGCCGCCACCGGCCAGCCAAGCCCGGCGGCATAATGCAGCGCCAGCGTCGAGCCAAGCCAGCCCAGCGGCGCGCCGACAAGCACCAGCCGCCACACCCCTTGGGCGGCGTCGCGCAGGCTGTGCAGGTTGAGCGACAGCCCCCCCTCGAAGAGGATCACCGCCACCGCGATGGCCACCATCGGCCCCATCAGCGGGCCTATGTCGCGCGCCGAATCGAACAGGCCAAGGCCCGGCCCGACGATGAGCCCTGCGGCCAGCATCAGCACGATGGCGGGCATCTGCAACCGCCATGCCAGCCATTGCGCGCCCACGCCCAGCGCGCCCACCAGCGCAAAGACCATCACCGGATCGAGCGCGCCGCTATCCGTGCCCAGGGCCATGGCTATACTCCCTCGGGCAAATGCGGCACCTCAGCGCCGCCGACAAGGCGGGCATGGCTCTGGAGCGCGAAACGGTCGGTCATCCCGGCGATGTAATCGCCCACCAGCCGCGCCAGCGCCGCGCGGTCGGGTGCGCGCGCCACATCCGCGCGCCATTCCTCCGGCAGATGTTCGGGCGCGTCGAGATAGACCGGGAACAGGTCGCCGATCACCCGCGCCACCATGCGCCGCATCTCGTTGACCGCCGGGGCGCGATACATGCGGGTAAAGAGAAACGCCCGGATCGCCTGCAAATCCTGCCACATAGCGGGCGAGAACCGGATCACCGGCGCGCCCAGATGGCGCAGCGCCGCCACATCGGCGGGGGCGCTCTCGGCCAGCCGCGCGCCGCTCGTGGCGATCACATCGCCCACCATCTCGCCAAAGACACGGCGCAGCGCCTCGAACCGGCGGCGTTTGGGATCGAGGCCGGGATAGCGCCGGTCCACCTCGGCATAGCACGCGCCGACAATGGGCAGCGCGGCGATCTCGTCATCGGTGAAAAGCCCCGCGCGCAACCCGTCATGCAGGTCGTGGTTGTTATAGGCGATGTCATCGGCAATCGCCGCCACCTGCGCCTCGCCCCCGGCATGGGTGTGCAATTCCAGCCCGTGTACCGCGTCGCATTCGGCCAGCGCCAGCGGCAGATCGCCTGTCACCGGCCCGTTATGCTTGGCCAGTCCTTCCAGCGTCTCCCATGTCAGGTTGAGCCCGTCGAACTCGGCGTAATGCCGCTCCAGCACCGTCACGATGCGCAGCGCCTGCGCGTTGTGATCGAACCCGCCATAGGGGGCCATCAGCGCGGCCAGCGCATCCTCGCCCGCATGGCCAAAGGGCGTGTGGCCCAGATCATGCGCCAGCGCCACCGCCTCGGTCAGATCGGCGTTGAGGCCAAGCGCGCCCGATATGGTCCGCGCCACCTGCGCCACTTCGATGGAATGGGTGAGCCGCGTGCGGTAATAATCGCCCTCATGGGCTACGAAAACCTGCGTCTTGTGCTTGAGCCGGCGAAAGGCGCTGGAATGGATGATCCGGTCGCGGTCGCGCTGAAAGGGCGAGCGAAAGGCGCTTTCCTCCTCGGGCACGCGGCGGCCGCGGGCACGCAAAGGATCGGTGGCGAAACGGGCTGACATCGGCTTGGGTCCTTGTCGCGGCGCGCATGATTCATATATGTCAGACTGAGCAATGAGATGAAACCACCGAAGACAGCCCGGAGGCCCGCCATGAACCTGCCCCCCAAGGTCACCCCCCGCGCCTTTGCCCGCCTCGCCGAGATCGGCGCAGGGTCCGACGGCAAGGCGCTGCGCGTGGCGGTCGAGGGCGGCGGCTGTTCGGGGTTTCAGTATGACATCCGCCTTGACGCGCCCGCCGAGGATGACCTGATCCTCGAGGGCGAGGGGCAGCGCGTGGTGGTCGACAGCGTATCGCTGCCGTTTCTCGCCGGGGCCACCATCGACTTTGCCGAGGAACTCATCGGCGCGCGGTTTGTCATCGACAATCCCAACGCCTCGTCGTCCTGCGGCTGCGGCACCTCGTTCTCGATCTGAGCCTTGCGCCACGACCGCCCCCGCGCGATAGAGGGCAGACGGCTCGGAGGAACGCCCTATGCGCATCGCGTGTTTCAACATCAATGGCATCAAGGCGCGCCACGCCGCGCTCTGCGACTGGCTCGACGAGGCCAGCCCCGATGTGGTGCTGTTGCAGGAGATCAAATCGGTCGATGAGGCCTTCCCCCGCGAGGCGTTCGAGGAGCGCGGCTATAATGTCGAGACCCACGGGCAAAAAGGGTTCAACGGCGTCGCGATCCTCTCAAAACGCCCGCTTGAGGATGTGACGCGCGGCCTGCCCGGTGATGACACGGACGAGCAGGCCCGCTGGATCGAGGCCACGGTGATGGGCGAGGCGCGCGCGCTGCGGGTCTGCGGCCTCTACCTGCCCAATGGCAACCCCGCGCCGGGGCCGAAATACGACTATAAACTCAAGTGGATGGAACGGCTTCGCGCCCGCGCACAAGAGCTTCTGGCGAGCGAAGAACCGGTGCTGATGGGCGGCGATTACAACATCATCCCGCAAGACGAGGACGCGGCCCGCCCCGAGGCATGGCGCGAGGACGCGCTCGCCCTGCCCGAGAGCCGCGCCGCCTTTCGCCGGATTGTCCATCTGGGCTTCACCGAGGCGTTCCGCGCGCGCGTGCAGGGGCCGGGGCATTACAGCTTCTGGGATTATCAGGCCGGGGCCTGGGCGCGCAATAACGGCATCCGCATCGACCATTTCCTGCTCAGCCCGCAGGCCGCAGACCTGATGACCGATTGCGGCATCGACCGCGCCGTGCGCGGGCGCGACAAGCCCTCCGATCACGTCCCCGTCTGGGTCGATCTCGACGCTTGAGCCACGCCTGAGTCAAACGGCCAGTCGCGCCGGTAATGGCCATCGGCAAAACCGGGGCTGACACGGCCCAGCCACGGCGCGCGCCACGCGCCCCCCAGCATCCAGTCAAGCTCGGGCGCGCGCACGCGCTTGGTGCAGCCATTGGGCACAAGGCCGATCTCGCCCAGATAGACCTCGCCGCCGCGCAGGAACATGTCCACACGGATGAAATCGAAAAACTGCCCGATCGCCTCGGCGGCCTCTACCATCAGGTCGAGCTGCGCGGGGGCAGCCACCGGCTTGGACAGCCCCTTGCGTACGTAAAGCTGTTTATTGAGCCACGTGCCCGCGCGGCTATAGACGGTCTGCTGATGTGCGCCAGACCGGTCGGCATCGTGCTGATAGACGACGACGCGCCCGTTGCAGACATAGAATTTCCAATCCGCCGCATCGCCCGCGCCCTCCTCGCGCAGGTCTTCCTCGAGATAGACGCGCCGCTCCATCAGCTCATACCACCACAGGCTCAGCCTCGTGCTGTGCACCCGCCGCATCCAGCGCCGCGTGAGCGCGGCCAGATCGGCGCGCTCTTCGGTCCCGAGCGGGAAAGTCACCGGCAGGTTGGTGCCCGATCCGTGGTTGCACTTGAACCAGTAGGTGCCCGGCGCGACCTCGTCGTTCAGCGGCACTTCGGCATGGGCCGAACTCCACAGGATCGCGGGCCGCCGGATCTGCGCACGCAGGCGGGGCGAAAGCCAGTCATGCGCGCGCAGCTTGTCCGAGGGGGTAACACAAGGCACCAGCCCGAAGAACTTGAACAAAAGCTGCTTGTTGCCAAAGGTCTGCGGATCGATCAGATCGGGCCAGCACTCGTGGTTCTTGTGATAGATCTCGACCGCGCGCACCAGCCCCGGCGCGAATTCCTCGCCCAGCATCTCGACCCCGCGCAGATAGCGCGCGGGCAGCGGCTCGTTGATGCCGTGCAGCCCCTCATCGAGAATGCGCTGAAGCGACCGGCTGACGAACCTTTCGGCGCGCATGATCCGCCCCCTCCCCTGTTGCGGGCCTTGTGCCCGGTTCAGCCAGCCTTGCCCGCCCGCGCCGCCGCGTCAATCGCGTCATAGCGATAAATCCAGTCGAATTGCCGGATCATCGCCTCGGGCGCCAGCCGCCCGCCCGCGCGCAGCGCGGTATGGGCGGCCCATCGCAGCGGCGGAAAACTCAGATGGTATTTCCAGGCATTGCCGGTTGCCGCCGCGACCACCCGGCGCGCGCGGCTCTCGCGCAGCGCCTGGTAGCGGGCAAGCCCACCGGCCATGTCCCCGGCATCATCGAGCGACGCCGCCAGCACCCAGGCATCCTCGAGCGCGAGGCACGCGCCCTGCGCCATGAAGGGCAGCGTGGGATGCGCGGCATCGCCGAGGATCGCCAGCCCGCCGCCCTGCCAGACCCGCGCCACCGGGTGGCGGAACAGCCCCCAGAGGTGCACCACGTCCACCGCCGCGAGCATCGCGCGCACCTCCGGGCCGAAATCGGCGAATGCCGCGCGCAGGGCGTTCGGGTCGTCGGTCTGGCTCCAGCTTTCGGCGGTCCAGGCGGCGCGCTCCTGCACCGCGACAAGGTTGAGGATCTGACCGCCGCGCAGCGGATAGCTCACCACATGGCGCATCGGCCCCATGTGAACGCGCACCTCCCGCCCGCGATCTTGAGTATTGGGGATGAGCGCGCGCCACGCGACCTGCCCGGTAAAGGCCGGGGCCGCGAGACCGTTGAGCACCGGGCGCACCACCGAATGCAGCCCGTCGGCGCCGATCACGATATCGGCATCGAACCGCGCCCCGTTGGCCAGATCGACGCGCGGGCGCGCTCCGCCGGTGACGCCCGCAACCCGTTGCAACAGCCGGATACGCACCCCCGCCGCGCGCGCCCCATCGGCCAGTAGCTCGATGAGATCAGCACGGTGGAGAAAGTGATACCCGCCCTGCCCGGCCTCGCGCAGATCGAGCCGCAGCACCTCGCCGCCCCGGTAATCGCAAAGCTGCACGGCCTGCGCCGCCACCGCGCGCGCGCGCAGCCCCGCGCCCAGCCCGAGCGCATCGAGCACCGCCGCGCCATTGGGGCTGATCTGAAGGCCCGCGCCCACCTCGGCGATCTCGGCGGCCTGCTCGAGCACGGTCACATCAGCCCCGCGCCGCGCCAGCGCCTGCGCCACCGCCAGCCCGCCGATCCCCGCGCCGATCACGGCGATCCTTGTTGCGTTCAGGCCCATCATTCCCCTTTCGGAACAAAACGCGCGCCGGAGGTATGCCCCGGCGCGCGCCTGTCCGTTCCCATTGCCCGAGGCCCCATTGCCCGAAGCACCGCCTCAGTCGTCGCGATGCACCTTCTCGCGGCGCTCGTGGCGTTCCTGCGCCTCCAGCGTCATCGTGGCGATGGGGCGCGCGTCAAGGCGCTTGAGGCTGATCGGCTCGCCGGTCACCTCGCAATAGCCGAATTCACCCTCCTCGATCCGGCGCAAAGCGGCGTCGATCTTGGCCACCAGCTTGCGCTGGCGGTCGCGGGTGCGCAATTCCAGCGCGCGGTCGGTTTCCTCGCTGGCGCGGTCCGCCACGTCGGGAATGGCGCGCGTGCCGTCTTGAAGCGCCTCGATGGTCTCGCGGCTGCCTTCGAGCAATTCCAGCCGCCAGCGCACGAGCTTGCGACGGAAATACTCCAGTTGCCGTTCGTTCATGAACGGCTCGTTCTCTGCGGGTGTGTAATCCTCGGGCAAGAACACTTCGGCTTTCATCTCGATCCCCTCATCAAGGCCAGTGTCCGGCATCTTGAACTCCTCAGCCTGTCGGTGCCTCTGGCCGGTCATCTACACGCGGCACAACGGAATGTCACTAGCCAATCACGCGCCATTGATGTGACCTGATCGAGCGTCTAGTGTCCCGTCATTGCATCCATTTCCGCGCATGAAGGGGGCTCGCAGAGCAATGAGATTCGAGGGAACCGACGCCTATGTGGCCACCCATGACCTGACCGTTGCGGTCAATGCCGCCGTGACGCTGGAGCGGCCCCTGCTGGTCAAGGGGGAGCCGGGCACCGGCAAGACCGAACTGGCGCGGCAGGTGGCGCAGGCGATGGGGATGCGGCTCATCGAGTGGCATGTGAAATCGACCACCCGCGCGGCACAGGGCCTTTACGAATACGACGCCGTCAGCCGCTTGCGCGACAGCCAGCTTGGCGATGCGCGGGTGCATGACGTGGCCAATTACATCCGGCGTGGCAAGCTCTGGGAGGCATTCGCCTCGGAGGACCGCGTGGTGCTGCTCATCGACGAGATCGATAAGGCCGATATCGAGTTCCCCAACGACCTGTTGCAGGAACTCGACCGGATGGAATTCCACGTCTACGAGACCGGCGAGACCGTGCGCGCGCGCCACCGCCCCGTCATCATCATCACCTCCAACAACGAAAAGGAACTGCCCGACGCCTTCCTGCGGCGCTGTTTCTTTCACTATATCCGTTTCCCCGAGGCCGACACGCTCCGGCGCATCATCGCCGTGCACCACCCCGGCATCAAGGAGGCGCTGCTCAGCACGGCGCTCACGCAATTCTACGAGATCCGCGACACGCCCGGCCTCAAGAAAAAGCCCTCCACCTCCGAGGTGCTCGACTGGCTCAAGCTGATCCTCGCCGAGGATCTGAGCCCCGAGGATCTGCGCCGCGACGGCACCGATGCGCTGCCCCGGCTGCACGGCGCGCTCTTGAAGAACGAACAGGATGTGCACCTGTTCGAGCGCCTCGCCTTCATGGCGCGGCGGGGGCGTTGAAGGGCGATACCTGGCAGGTGTTGCCCGATGCGGTGCGGCCAGGCATGTCGCGGCAGACGGTGTGAAGGTCCATGAGGGGACGTTGAAGTATTCCCCCGCGCGGAACAAGGCGCGCTTGCGCGCCGCCGCGCGAGCGCCCGTCCGCCCCCTCGGGCGGGCGCTTTTGCAACGGTGCATACCCGTGCAATCGTTCAAGTATTTTGCGCCATAAAGCGCCTCCCAAAGCCGTTGCTGCGCCCACCCGGCGGACGGGCCCTCGCGCGGCTCATCGCATCATATCGAATGTCCCCTCCAGGCCAGAAACCTCCACCGTGCATCATCGGGCACCTTTTGTCAGGTGCCGCAGACCAGAGTCCTTGGGTCACATCCGGCCTGCTCTGCCTCAGCCCGCAACGCCTCGACCGCCCGCCGAAAGCCGCAGCACCGGTACCGACAGTTTCCCAAATCAGGCATTTATCCCCTGACATGGCCCGCGATCCGTGTCATGAGTTGTCCAAAGGCGATCTTTCCGGCTCTGGAGGCGCGCATGGACCATGCAACGGTGATGACGCTCGTGCAATGGGGGCACGGGGAGGAATGGCGGCTCATGCTGCAACATTCCCGCCCGCATCACGCGCTTGTCTGGATGACGCGCGGACAGGGGATTGCCGTGGTCGAGGGGGTGCGCCGGGGCCTCGGCGTTCACAACGCGCTGGTGCTGCCTGCGGGCACGATGTTTTCGCTCGATACCGGCAAGACCGGCTTTGGCCTTGTCTGCGAGATGCCCGCGCAACCCGCAGCCCCCATGCCCGACCGCGCGCAGCACCTGCGCATCCGCGATGTCACAGGCCAGAGCGAGCTTACGGCGATTTTCGAGGCGATGCAGCGCGAGCAGAACGACGCGCGCCCCTTCTCGGAGGAAGCGGTGGACGCGCAGGCGGCGCTGATGAGCGTGTGGTTGCGCCGCGCCATGCTCTCGCATCCCGACGAGCCCGCCCCCGGTGCCGCCGAGCGGCTGGTGCGGGCCTATGCCGCGCTGGTCGAGCGCCACCACGCCAGCACCCGCAGCATGGCCGATCACGCCCGCACGCTGGGCGTGACGCCCACCCATCTCACCCGCGTCTGCCGCCGCCTCTCGGGGCTGAGCGCCGCCGAATTGCTGACCCAGCGCAGCCTTCATGCCGCGCGCGACCTGATCGAGGCGGGCGAGCGCCCGATGGCGCAGATCGCCGCCGATCTCGGCTTTGGCAGCGCCGCCTATTTCTCGCGCTTCATCCTGCACCATACCGGCAAGAGCCCGTCCGACCTGCGCCAGGCCGCGCTTGAGGCGCGCAAACGCACACCGTTGCGGCGCGTGATCTGACAGCGGGAACGGGTTGCACGCGCGGGCACGGCGGTCTCTAATGAGCCAAGGCCCCAAGCGAGAGAATCCCGCCATGCCGCGCCCTGCCCTGCCCCGCCCTTCCGGCCTTGCCACCCTGTGCGGCGATCTGCATGCGGGCCGGATGGGACGGCGCGAGTTTCTCGGTCAGGCCACGGCGCTGGGTGTCGGCGCGGCAGCGGCGCTTGTGCTGGCCGGGCTACCGGGGCCTGCGCGCGCGCAGCCCGCCATTGCCCGAGGCGGCACCCTGCGCATCCAGCAAAACGTCAAGCCGCTCGGGGATCCGCGCAGCTATGACTGGAGCGAAATGGGCAACCAGACCCGTGGTTTCCTTGAATATCTGGTGGAATACCAAAGCGATGGCACATTTCACGGGATGCTGTTGCAGGGCTGGAGCGTGAGCGAGGACGCCACAAGCTACGTGCTGCGCCTGCGCCCCGGCGTGCGCTGGAACAATGGCGATGCCTTCACCGCCGCGCATGTCGCGCATAATATCGCGCGCTGGTGCGACACCACCGCGCCGGGCAATTCGATGGCCAGCCGCATGACGCCGCTCATCGACGCCACCACCGGACAGGCGCGCGCCGACGCGATCGAGATCACCGACCCGCTGACCGTGACGCTTTATCTCGACCGCCCCGATATCTCGCTCATCGCCAGCATGTCGGATTACCCGGCGGCGATCGTGCATCCCGGCTATGACGGCGGCGATCCGTTCGCGCATGGCGTGGGCACCGGGCCGTTCCGCCCCGTCAGCCTCGCCGTGGGCGAGCGTTGCGTGCTCGAGCGCCACCCCGATCACCGCTGGTGGGGGGCGGAGGTGTTCGGCGGGCCGTGGCTTGAGCGGGTGGAATTCGTCGATCTGGGCACCAACCCCACCACCTGGCTTGCCGCCGCCGAGGCGGGCGAGATCGACATGCTTTATGAAAGTGTCGGGGCCTTCATCCCGGCGATGGATGCCATCGGCTGGACCGATACAAGCGTCGAGAGCGCGGCCACCATCGTGTTTCGCGGCGCACAGGATGCGCGGATCATCGGCACCAACCCCTATGCCCGCCGCGACATGCGCCGCGCGCTGGCGCTGGCGGTCGACAATGCGATCTGCCTCGAGCTTGGCTATGACGGGCGTGGCACGGTCGCGGGCAACGATCATGTCAGCCCGCTGCACCCCGCGCATGCCGATCTTGGCCCCGCCAGGTATGACCCCGGCGAGGCGCGCCGCCTTGCGACGCAAGCCGGGCTTATGGGGTTCAAGCACGAGCTTGTGACCCTCGACGACGAATGGCAGCGCGCCAGCGGCGACGCGGTCGCGGCGCAATTGCGCGATGCCGGGCTGCGGGTGGTGCGGCGTATCGTGCCGGGGGCAACATTCTGGGCCAATTGGCGTGACTACCCGTTTTCCGGCACCCAGTGGAACCACCGCCCGCTTGCGGTGCAGGTGCTGGGGCTGGCCTATCGCTCCGGTGCCGCGTGGAACGAGACCGGCTTTGCCAATGCCGAATTCGACGCCCTGCTTGACGAGGCCAACGCGCTTTTCGATGCCGAGGCGCGCCGCCGCGTGATGGCGCGGCTTCAGGCGATCCTGCGCGACGAGGGCGTTATCATCCAGCCCTATTGGCGCGACCTGCACAACCACCATAACGGGCGGCTGGTGAACGCGGAAAAGCATCCCTCCCACGAAATCCATCTCTACCGGATCGGATTTGCCGCCTGAGCGGTGCGGCCTGGAGCGTGCCCGCGTTCATTCGCATTCACGCGCGTCGCTCCGGTGTTCGGCATCTGACACAAACTGCCCGATGCTGCACTGGGGCCGTCTTTGGCCTTGAGCCGCCATTCGCGTCTTGTTCCCGCGCGGAGTCAAGGCGTGCTTGCACGCCGCCGCGCAGCGCCCGACCGCCCGGACGGGCGGGCACCGCGCGGCTATCTCTGAAACCACGAATGTCCCCTTCAGGCCATTCACGACGCCTGCCGCACCACATCTTACAATATGTCAGGCCGGATCATCCTTGGGCACCATCTGTCAGATGTCGAACACTAGCTTCCCAGGATCACCCGCACGTAATCGCGGGTCTCTTTGTAGGGGGGCACGCCACCGTGTTTCTCAACCGCGCCGGGACCGGCATTATAGGCCGCCAGCGCCAGACGCCACGTTCCAAACTTGCGGTATTGCGCGGCAAGATAGCGCGCGCCGCCCTCGAGATTCTGCCGCGGGTCGCGCGGATTTACGCCGAGGATGCGCGCGGTCTCGGGCATGAGCTGCGCCAGCCCGATCGCCCCTTTGTGCGATACCGCGTCAGCGCGCCAGCCCGATTCCTGCTGCACCAGCCGCAAAAACAGGCTCTCGGGGATACCGTGACGGCGCGCCGCCTGTTTCGCCGCGTCAAGATAGGGGCCGCGATAAGCCCCGCGAAAGAGCGGCGACGGCGACAGATCATCCCATATCGTGGGCGCGCGAAAGCCCGTGCGCTCGATCTGCACGGTGCTTTTGGATTTCTGGTTCGCCCGACGGTCAAGCACTCTTGCCTGCGATTTGAAGACGCCGATCCGCCCCTTGGTCGACAGCGTATCTGCCGCAGAAACCTGCGGCATCAGCAACCCGGCCACGAGCGCCCCAAAGATCCAGCGCATCCCCTGTCGTCCCCCGTCACATCCTTGACGCGTACCCTAGCGGGATTTCGCAGGATTTTCGAGCGATTTTCGTGCCGCGCGCCCCGACGCGCGGGAAATTGCCAAGATGCCGCGAATTTTAACCTTTCCTTCACACCGATGCGATGATGTAACCGGGGCCTAGGCATAACAACGCGAACAAGGAGGGCATCATGGCCGGCTCTGTCAACAAGGTCATCATCATCGGCAACCTTGGCCGCGATCCCGAGGTGCGCACCTTCCAGAACGGCGGCAAGGTGTGCAACCTGCGTATCGCCACCTCCGAGCAGTGGAAAGACCGCACCACCGGCGAACGCCGCGAGAAAACCGAGTGGCATTCGGTGGCGATCTTTCAGGAGGGGCTGGTGCGCATCGCCGAGCAATACCTGCGCAAGGGCTCCAAGGTCTATATCGAGGGCAAGCTGCAAACCCGCAAATGGCAGGATCAGTCCGGCCAGGACCGCTATACCACCGAGGTCGTGCTCCAGGGCTTTGACGGCACGCTCACCATGCTCGATGGCCGCAGCGAGGGCGGCGCGGGTGGCGGTGGCGGTAGCAGCTATGGCGGCGGCGATCCCGGCTACGGCGGTGGCGATTATGGCGGCGGGGCCCCCGCCGGGCGGCCCTCGAATGATATGGATGACGAAATCCCGTTCTGATCTCCCCTGCGATCTCGCCTGCGCCTAAACCGCTTTGCCTCTGGTCATTCTGCGCCGCGGCGTCTAAGGCGCGGACTGAACAGCATCAGGACACCGCCCAATGGATATGCGCAACATCGCAATCATCGCCCATGTCGACCACGGCAAGACCACGCTCGTGGACGAATTGCTCAAACAATCCGGCGCCTTTCGCGCAGGACAGGCCGTGGACGAGCGCGCGATGGACAGCAACGATATCGAGCGCGAGCGCGGTATCACAATCTTTGCCAAACCCACTTCGGTGGTGTGGAAAACCACCCGCATCAACATCGTCGATACCCCCGGCCACGCCGATTTCGGCGGCGAGGTGGAGCGTATCCTGTCGATGGTGGACGGTGTCGTGCTGCTGGTCGATGCCGCCGAAGGCCCGATGCCGCAGACCAAGTTCGTCACCTCCAAGGCGCTGCGCCTCGGGCTGCGGCCCATCGTGGTGCTCAACAAGGCCGACAAGCCCGCCGCCGAGCCTGACCGCGTGCTCAACGAGGTGTTCGACCTCTTCGCCAATCTCGACGCCAATGATGACCAGCTCGATTTCCCCCATATGTATGCCTCGGGGCTGAATGGCTGGGCCGATCATGAGATCGACGGGCCGCGCCGCGACCTGACGGCGCTGTTCGAGCTGATCGTGAACCACGTCCCCGCGCCGAAACAGATCGCGCAGGTGGATGATGATTTCCGCATGCTTGCCACCACGCTCGGGGCCGATCCCTTTGTCGGGCGCATCCTCACCGGCCGCGTCGAATCGGGGCGGCTCAAAGTCGGGCAGACAGTGCAGGCGCTGTCGCGCATCGGCCAGAAGATCGAGCAGTTCCGTGTGAGCCGCATCCAGGCGTTTCGCGGCCTTGCCAGCCAGGATATCGACGAGGCCAGCGCCGGCGATATCGTCAGCCTTGCCGGCATGTCCAAGGCCACCGTGGCCGATACGATCTGCGCGCTGGCCGTCGACACGCCGCTGGCCGCACAACCCATCGACCCGCCCACCATCTCTGTTACTTTCGGCATCAACGACAGCCCCCTTGCCGGGCGCGACGGCAAGAAGGTCCAGAGCCGGGTGATCCGCGAGCGCCTGATGAAAGAGGCCGAATCGAACGTCGCCATCAAGGTCAGCGACACGCCGGGCGGCGAGGCCTTCGACGTGGCCGGGCGCGGCGAATTGCAGATGGGCGTGCTGATCGAGAACATGCGCCGCGAGGGATTCGAGCTGTCGATCACGCGACCGCAGGTGCTCATGCGCGAGGGCGAGAACGGCGAGCGGCTGGAACCGGTCGAGGAAGTCACCATCGACGTGGATGACGAATATACCGGCGCGGTGATCGAGAAGATCACCGGCCCGCGCAAGGGCGATCTGGTCGAGATGCGGCCCTCCGGCGCGAGCAAGACCCGGATCGTCGCGCATGTGCCGTCGCGGGGCCTCATCGGCTATCACGGCGAGTTCTTGACTGATACGCGCGGCACCGGCGTGCTCAACCGCGTGTTTCACGGCTGGGTGCCGCATCGCGGCCCGATTCCGGGGCGGCGCGCGGGCGTGCTCATCTCGATGGAATCGGGCGAGGCGGTGGCCTATGCGCTGTGGAACCTCGAGGAGCGCGGGCATATGTTCATCGGCGCGCAAGCTCCGGTCTATACCGGCATGATCATCGGCGAGCACAGCCGCGAGAACGATCTCGAGGTCAATCCGCTGAAGGGCAAGAAGCTGACCAACGTGCGCGCCTCGGGCACCGACGAGGCGGTGCGCCTGACGACGCCGGTCACGCTCAGCCTCGAAGAGGCGATCGCCTATATCAACGATGACGAATTGGTGGAGGTCACACCGAACGCGATTCGCCTGCGCAAGCGCCATCTCGATCCGCATGAGCGCAAGCGCGCCTCCAAACAGGGCTGATGGGGGCTGCACCGGCGCGGATCTCCGCGCCGGGATGCCTTACTCGCAGGAAATTTCCTGCATGACGTAATATTCATCCTTCACGAGGGTTTTTTCCTCGCGATAGATCGCGGCGTATTCCAGCAGCTCGATCCGCCCGTTGCGCTTGATGTATTTGCGCTCCGGTTCCTTGACGAGGATTTTCTTGACGTCGTATTGCGCCGGGACGAGCACCCGCTGATAGCAGGCGATCAGCTTCGGCTCCTGCGCCTGCGCCGCGCCGCCCAATGCGATCATGGTCGCGCCCAAGGTGATGACAAGTTTATTCATTAATCCGCTCCACATGCCTCTTTGCCGCAGGTCTAGACCCTGCAAATGGTAAAGACGGGGCACAGGGATGGCGAAACCATGAAAAAGGCCCCGCATCGCGGGGCCCCTGGAATTGGTGTTTCACCCGTCAAAGGGGCGTTAGTTGATGCAGGCTTCCTGGCGCATGATCCAGTGGCCATCCTTGGTCTTGGTCTTCACTTCCTTGTAAACCGGCGCGTAGTGAACCTTGACCATCTGGCCGTTGCGGTGCTCCCACGCGGTCTTGCCATGTTTCACAAGAACCTTGGACGTGCTGTATTCAGCGGGATACCAGACCTTGCCATAGCACTCGACAACGTGGCCTTCCCAGGCTGCAGCAGAGGTTGCGCTCAGGGCGATGGCCGTGGCAGCGGCGGCAAAAACTTTTGTGATCATAGACATACTCCTCAGGTGACAATAGTGGTTAAAGGTTAATGCATCTTTGCGAATTTTAGCAAATGAACAGTCACCACCTGCGCCTGCTCCACTTTCCCAACCATTTGAAAAAAAATGAAATATGGCAAAACTGTGGCAGCGCGGTCACGGAAAATTTCGAACCCGCCGGAAATACTTTGAGCCGACTGGCCACCGTCACGAAACAATACCAGCGATTGCGTGATCACTGTTTCCCGACCGCCCTCTGCTCACCGAATCAGAACGCAAATCACTTTTCTTCCACCGGCGGCTATTCGCTTGTCTCGACGATCACCAGATCGCGCTCGGACGCGCCCCGCGCATGGTCGAGGGCCTGCTGATAGGCGGCGCTGCGATAACAGGCCTCTGCCGCGTCGAGGCTGGGAAACCGCGCCACCACGTTGCGCGCGTGATCGCGCCCCTCAAGCTGCACGTAGCGGCCACCGCGCGCGATGAACTCTCCGCCATGCGCGGCGATGGCGGGACCGGCGAGCGCGGCATAACGGCCATAGGCCTCGGCATCGGTGACGGTAACATGGGCAATCCAGAGCGCGGGCATGGGGCTTTCCTTTCAGCTATTGGGGATCATATCCCGTCGACGATCACGAGATCGCGGCTCGACGCAGACAGCGCCAGCGGCAGGATGCGGCGATACTCCTCGGAATGATACCAATCAAGCGCGGTCTGCCGGTCGGGAAAGGCAATCACGACATGGCGGTCGGGGCAATTGCCCTCGACCACCGTTTGCGCGCCGCCCTTGACCAGAAACCGCCCGCCGAACTTCTCGGCCAAGGCCACGGTCTGCTCGGCATAGGCCGCGTAATCCTGCGGGTTCGTGATCGTGATCCGACCGATGATATAGGCGGTCATCTTCCCTCCTCAGGAGGCAAGAACCGCCTCCGCTGCCGTGATCGCGGCCTCGGCACCGCCGATATCGCTGCCACCGCCCTGCGCCATGTCGGGACGGCCACCGCCCCCCTTGCCGCCGAGCGCGGGCACCGCCGCCCTCACCAGATCCACCGCCGAAACGCGGCCCTCCAGATCGGCGGTCACACCCGCCGCCACCGCCACCTTGCCGCCGGTATCGGCAATAAGCAAGATCGCACCGCTTCCCATCCGCGCCTTGTGCGCGTCGATGAGCGGTGGCAGATCGCGGCCCTGCACGCCCGTCAGCACCTGCGACAGGAAGGCCACGCCGCCCACCTCGCGCGGCGCAGGCCCCGCCTGCCCGGCAGAGCCGCCCGCCATCGCCAGTTCGCGGCGCAGTTGCGCCACCTCGCCCGCCAGCGCGCGCCGCTCCTCGATCAGGGCGCGCACGCGGTCGGGCACGTCCTCGGCCCGCGTCTTCAACTCGCCCGCCACCGCCGCCAGCCCGGCGCTGCGGGCACCCAGATAGTCGAACGCCGCCGCCCCGGTCAGCGCCTCGATGCGGCGCACCCCGGCGCTCGACGCGCCCTCGCCGATGACCGCGAATGTGCCGATATCGCCGGTGCGCCGCACATGGGTGCCGCCGCACAGCTCGATGGAATAGGTCGCACCATCCGCGCCCTTGCCCGAACCCTCCAGCCGCCCCATCGACACGACCCGCACCTCGTCGCCGTATTTCTCGCCGAAAAGCGCCTGCGCACCGATCGCGCGGGCATCATCGGGGGTCATGATCCGCGTCTCCACCGGAGTATTGCCGCGGATGAAGGCGTTGACCTCCGCCTCGACGCGCGCCAGCTCGTCACGGCCAAGCGCGGCGGCGTGGGAGAAATCGAATCGCAGCCGGTCCGGCGCGTTGAGGCTGCCGCGTTGCGCCACGTGCGGCCCGAGCGCGCGCCGCAACGCCTCGTGCAGCAGATGCGTCGCGGAATGGTTGGCGCGAATGGCACTGCGGCGGTCGTGATCGACCACCAGCCGCGCCGCCGCGCCCGCCCTGATCTCCCCGGTCTCGACCTCGGCCATATGCACGAACACGCCCGACAGCTTTCGGCAATCGCTCACCCGCGCGCGCCCGCTCTCCGTCTCGATCACGCCGGTATCGCCGACCTGCCCGCCGGATTCGGCGTAAAACGGCGTCTGGTTGAGCACGATCTGCACCCGCTCGCCCGCGCGCGCCTGCGCCGCCTCGGCCCCGTCCGTGACCAGCGCCACGATGCGCCCCTCGGCGCGCTCGGTCTCGTAGCCGAGGAATTCGGTCGCGCCATGCGTCTCGGCGATGTCGAACCAGATCTGCTGATCGGCAGTCTCGCCCGTGCCAGCCCAGGCGGCGCGCGCCTTGGCCTTCTGCTCGGCCATCGCCGTCTCGAACCCGTCGAGATCGACGCCGCGCCCCTGCTCGCGCAAGGCATCCTGCGTCAGATCGAGCGGAAAGCCGAACGTATCATAGAGCCGGAACGCCGCCGCACCGGGCAGCGCCGCACCCTTGGGCAGGTGGCCAAGCTCGTCTTCCAGCAGGCGCAGGCCGCGCTCCAGCGTCTGGCGAAACCGCGTCTCTTCAAGGCGCAGCGTCTCGGTGATGAGCGCCTGCGCGCGGCCCAGTTCGGGGAAGGCCTGCCCCATCTGCGAGACCAGCGCGGGCACCAGCCGGTGCATCAGCGGATCGCGCGCGCCCAGCATATGCGCGTGCCGCATCGCCCGGCGCATGATCCGGCGCAGCACATAGCCGCGCCCCTCGTTCGAGGGCATCACGCCATCGGCGATGAGAAACGAGGTCGAGCGCAGGTGATCGGCGATCACGCGGTGATGCACCGCGCCGGGCCCGTCGGGATCGGCGCTGGTGGCATGTGCGCTCGCCTCGATCAGGCTGCGCATCAGGTCGGTGTCGTAATTGTCGTGCTTGCCCTGCAACAGCGCGCCGATCCGCTCCAGCCCCATGCCGGTATCGATGGATTGCATGTCGAGCGGGCGCATCGAGCCATCATCGAAGCGCTCGTTCTGCATGAAGACGAGGTTCCATATCTCGATGAACCGGTCGCCATCCTCATCGGCGCTGCCCGGCGGCCCGCCCCAGATATCGGGCCCGTGATCGTAGAATATCTCGGTGCAGGGCCCGCAGGGGCCCGTGGGCCCCATCGACCAGAAATTGTCATCCGTGGCGATGCGGATGATCCGCTCGTCGGGCAGGCCCGCGTATTTCTTCCAGATCGCGGCGGCCTCATCATCGGTATGGTAGACCGTCACCAGGAGCTTGGAGCGGTCGATCCCGAAATCGCGGGTCAGCAGATCCCAGGCATAGGGAATCGCCTGTTCCTTGAAATAATCGCCAAAGCTGAAATTCCCCAGCATCTCAAAGAACGTATGGTGCCGGGCGGTATAGCCGACATTGTCGAGATCGTTATGCTTGCCACCCGCGCGCACGCATTTCTGGCTGGTCACGGCGCGGGTGTAGTCGCGATGCTCGACACCGGTGAAACAGTTCTTGAACTGCACCATGCCGGAATTGGTGAACATCAGCGTCGGATCATTGCGCGGCACGAGCGGTGAGCTTTCGACGACGCGATGGTCGTTGCGCTCGAAAAAATCGAGGAAGGCGCTGCGTATCTCGTTGAGCGTGGGCATGGCTGTGTGACTTTCGGCTTTTGTCTCGGGAGCTTCGTGCCGATTTAGCCGTCACCGGGGGCCATGTCCACCGCCCTGAATCGGCCCCGCGTCAGCCCTCCACCACATCGCCGGTGTCCGGTCCGCCGGGTATGGTGGACGCAAGCCCGTGCGCCGCGCGGATCTTGTCCTCGATTTCCGCCGCGATGTGCGGATTGGCCTTGAGGAACGTCTTGGCGTTCTCGCGGCCCTGGCCGATCCGCTCGTCGCCATAGCTGAACCAGCTTCCGGATTTGTCGACGATCCCGGCCTTCACCCCCATGTCGAGCAATTCGCCGGTCTTGGAGATGCCTTCGCCATACATGATGTCGAACTCGACCTGCTTGAACGGCGGTGCGACCTTGTTCTTGACCACCTTGACGCGGGTCGCGTTACCTACGACCTCGTCGCGGTCCTTGATCGCCCCGGTGCGCCGGATATCGAGCCGAACGGAGCTGTAGAACTTGAGCGCGTTGCCGCCGGTGGTGGTTTCCGGGCTGCCGAACATGACGCCGATTTTCATCCGGATCTGGTTGATGAATATCACCGTGCACTTGGTGCGGCTGATCGAGCCGGTAAGCTTGCGCATCGCCTGGCTCATGAGGCGCGCGTGCACACCCACGCTGCTGTCGCCCATCTCGCCCTCAAGCTCGGATTTCGGGGTGAGCGCGGCCACCGAATCGACGACGATGAGGCTCACGGCACCCGATCGCACCAGCGTATCGACAATCTCGAGCGCCTGCTCGCCGGTATCGGGCTGCGAGATCAGCAACTCATCAAGATCGACACCAAGCTTGCGAGCATAGATCGGGTCGAGCGCGTGTTCGGCATCCACGAAGGCGCATACACCACCCTTTTTCTGCTCTTCGGCCACGCAATGCAGCGTGAGCGTGGTCTTGCCCGAACTCTCCGGCCCGTAGATTTCGACCACGCGCCCTTTGGGAATACCGCCGATCCCCAGCGCGATATCGAGCCCGATGGAGCCGGTGGAGGTGGACTCGATATCGGCGATGGGGTTGTCGCCGCCGAGCTTCATGATCGAGCCCTTGCCGAATTGCCGCTCGATTTGCGCCAGCGCGCTGTCGAGCGCTTTTTGCTTGTCCGCCATACGCTTGTTATCCATTGAAAGAAGATCTGCCGTTGCCATTGCGTCGCTCCGTTATTTCACACGCTGCGGAGGGCGGCAATGCCCGCCGATGTTCCTGTCTTGTTCTACACTCATGGGGCAAATGATCTGCCATGACAAGAGGTAATCTTGGTGATGACAGTATCCCGGCAAGACGTTAACATTTGATTTATAGTGATGGAGCACAGTGCATCAGGGATCGGAAATCGCCGGAATTGCTTGTTTTTTCTCGACAGAATCTTGTCCTGCTCTCCGTGCCGAAAACCGGCAGCACCGCGTATGAGGCAGCGCTTGCCCCCCATGCGGCAATGGTCATCAGCGCGCCGCCCGAGCTCAAACATGCCCCCGTCTTTCGCTACAACCGCTTCTTTCGGCCCATGATCGAGCGCTTCGTTGGTCCCGATCCGGAGGTGGTCGCGGTGATGCGCGAGCCTGTTGACTGGCTGGGAAGCTGGTATCGCTACCGGCACCGGGATGCGCTCGCGGATCATCCCAACAGCACGGCCGGTATGAGTTTCGACGCCTTCGTGGCCGCCTATTGCCGAGGCGACCCGCCACCCTTCGCTCGCGTCGGCAGCCAGGCGAAATTCCTCGAGCCCCAGCGCAATGGAACCCGCGTCACCCACCTGTTCCGCTTCGAGGATCGGGATGGGTTCCGAAACTTTCTCGAAGCACGGCTTGGGATCACCATCAAAACCGGGCTGGTCAATCGGTCGCCGAAACTGAAGCTCGACCTCTCTGCGCAGACCGAGGCGCGCCTGCGTCGCAAGCACGCCGCCGATTTCACGCTTTACGAGGGCATTGGCCCGGAAGGTGACTACGCCCCATCCGATCCTGCCCCGCGACCGGTTGGCTAATCTGGCGCGCTTGCAGCGATAGGCGCGGCGCGGCGCGTGCGTTCGCCATCCTTTGGGGCCAGCCTGTGGACGGTCTCGACAAGCTCGTCGAGAGAGAATGGCTTGGGCAGAAAAACCGATTTTGCAATCCGGGCCTGCGCGTCGCCAAAGGTTTCCTCGGCATAGCCGGACACGAAGACAACGGGCACGTCCGGGCGCGAGGCCATCGCCTTTTGCACCCAGCCCGGACCGTCAAGCCCAGGCATCACGACATCGGTGACGAACACGTCCACGTCGAGCGTGGCATCGCCAAGCATTTCAAGCGCATCCTCGGCCGATCCGGCCTCGATCACGGTAAAGCCCTTCAGTTGCAGCGCACGGCTGGCGAAGGCGCGAACCGGAACCTCATCCTCCACGAGAAGCACCGTGCCGTGGCCGCGGCCTGCGCCCCCGGACGCCGTATCACGCGCCGCCTGAACGGCTTCGCGATGCGCATGGGCCGGGAACAGGAGCCGGAACGTCGTGCCTTGCCCCTCGACGCTATCAACGAAAATGAACCCGCCGCTCTGCTTGACGATCCCGTAGACCGTCGAGAGGCCAAGACCGGTGCCCTTGCCGACGCGCTTGGTGGTGAAAAACGGCTCGAACACCTTGTCGATCTTGTCTGGCGCAATGCCGGTGCCTTCGTCGATCACCTCGACGGCGACGTATCGACCGGGGGCCACCACCGCGCGGTCGCGGCGCAGAGGCTCGTCAAGGAATATGTTCTGCGTCACGATGCGGATGGTGCCCCCCTCGGGCATGGCATCGCGGGAATTGACCACGAGGTTCATGATGACCTGCTCGAGTTGCCGCTTGTCGGCGCGGATCGCGTCGAGGCCCGGTTCATGGCTCAACTCCAGGGTGGTGCGCTCTCCCACGAGGCGGTTGAGTAGATGCGTGAGGTCGGACAGGATATCGCGCAGATCAAGGATGCGTGGGTGCATCGTCTGCTTGCGGGAATAGGCCAGCAACTGGCTGACAAGCGCGGCGGCGCGGTTGGCGTTCTGGTTGATCTGGGTCAGGTCTGCATGGTCCTGATCGGCAGGATCGTGGCGAAGCAAAAGCAGGTCGCAATGGCCGGTGATCGCGGTGAGAAGATTGTTGAAATCATGCGCGATTCCGCCTGCAAGCTGGCCGATTGCCTGCATTTTCTGGCTCTGGGCGAATTGCGCCTCCAGCGATTTGAATTCCGTCGCGTCGGTGATGACGGCGATCAGCACCGGCTCGTCGCCATCGCGCGCGCGGTTGAGCGCCACCTGCACGAATCTCTCGCTTTCGGCGTGCCGCACCCGCAGGAATTCCGGATGCACGGTTCCGCGCTCGGCTGCGGCATCGGCAATCCAGTCTGTCACCGGGCGGCCCAGCCCCTCGAGCATCTCGGCAAGGCGCACCCCGTCTGTGGTCTCGCAGCCAAGAAGCGCACGGGCCGGGCTGTTGGACAGCCTTATCCCACCCTCGGTGTCGAGCTTGAGCAGGGGGACCGGCAGATGATCGAAAAACGCCCAGCCGTCCACGACCGCCGGGTTGGCCGCGACCCCAGGCAGCAGATAGGCCTCACGACGACCGGCAATCCCCACCCGCTCGACGAAAAGACACTCAACCGGGCCATGTGGCGTGTTGACACGACAGGTGGTCCCGGATCGCAGGCCCCCACTGTCGCAGGCCTCGTCGAGGGTGCGCACGCGGGCACCGATCAGATCTCGCGCTGCAGGATTCATGTAAAGCACCGTGCCATTGCGCCCGAGAGTGACCATCGGCAGCGGATGCGCCTCGGGGTCGCGAAGGGGCGGATCGGCAGATTTCTCAACTCGCCAGACATAGAGCGCGCGCGCCCCCCGATGCACCGTGAGACGCATATGCCCGGCGCGTGTCACGACATCCTCGGAAGCCGCGCCAACCGAGGCGGCGCGCGATTCCATGCGAAAGAGAAGCGGACCGGGATTGGCGAGATGCTCGCGCAGGGCGGCGGCAAGCGTCTTGTTTTGCCCGGCTGCGAATTGCTCGCGCGCGGCACGATTGGCGAAAACAATCGCCCCCCCGGCACCGGTGAAAAACAACGGTTGTGAATCGAATTCGGCCAGGGCCTCCGCCCCGGATACGAGCGTTGCGCGACGTCGATCGCCGAGATACCGCGTCAAACGCAGCCAGACCGCGACGCAAAACAGCACAGCCGCCACCACGCCCAGAAGCCATTGCGCATGACCGCTCCCGACCATCAGCCCAACCACCGCGAACCCTAGCGCCGCAAGGCCGATCACGCCCGCACGTGGCGCGAGCCGGTGACCGGCGCGCCACCAGTTGCCCCCAGATGTCGTCAGGAATGCCACCAGCCGCGCCTTCCGCCTTGAACCTTTACGCCGCGATCCTGCGGGCAAAGGTTTAAGGCAGACTTAACGACACCGTGAAAATCGCGTCAAGGTTGATTAGAATCGTCACTTTCGTGACATAGCTGCGCGAGAAAGAATCCATCGCCGGACGCGCTGATCGGCCAACGCTTGGCAAATACCTGCACCCAGCCCGGAGTTTCACTTAAAAAACACTCTACAACATGCTCGTTTTCCTCGATAAAAACAGAGCACGTGGAATAGATGAGCCGACCGCCGGGTGCCACCAGCGCCGCCGCTTGTCCAAGGATACCGGCCTGCACGCGGCCCAGATCGGCGAGGCCCTCGGGCGTCAACGCCCATTTTGCCTGTGGTCCGCGCCGCCAGGTGCCGCTCCCCGAACAGGGCACATCACACAGCACCGCGTCAAACAGCCCAAGCCCCTGCAAATCCGGCGTTTCGCACAGCCGGACCCGCGCCCCGGCGCGGCCCGCGCGCGCGGGCAGGTCGGACATGCGGCGCGCCGAGGCATCATGGGCGAACCATTCGCCCTCGATCCGCGCCGCAAGCGCCAGCGTCTTGCCGCCCCCGCCCGCGCAATAATCGAGAACGCGCGCCCCCTCGGGGAGATCGAGCGCTTCCATCGCGGCCTGGCTGCTGGCATCCTGAAGCTCGACCGCGCCCGAAAGGTAGAGAGGGGATTGCGAGATTTTCCGTTCACCCTTAATGACATGCAAGGCCATCTTGATGTCATCCACGGGACGGCAAAGAATACCCTCCGCTGCCAATGCCGCCTGCGCCGCCTCGCGCGTCATCCGGCGCGCATTGACCCGGAGCGTGACCGGTGCGCGGTGGCGCAGCCTCTCGGCGGCCCGCTCTGCCCCATCCCCGAGCGCGGCCTGAAACCGTGGCCAGAGCCACTCCGGCAGATCGCGCGCCTCGGCCCCCTTCGGTGCCCGCCCTGCAGCGCGCTCGGCCTCGGAGAGTGGCGGGGGCGCATGGCCCTCGCCGGTGAAAAACCCATCAGGATCAAGCCCCTGACCCCGCAGCAGCCCGAGGAGCAGCGCCCGCCCGTCATCGCCGCCGCCAAGCGCGGCAGAAGAGCGCCAGCGCCGCAGCACATCGAAGACATGATCGCGCACCGCCGCGCGATCCCCGGAGCCGGCATAGCGGGCACCGCGCGCCCAGTTGGTCAGCGCCTGTTCGGCAGCCGCCCCGTCGCGGATCGCATCGATCACGCCGATGGCTGCGGCCACGCGCGCGCCCGGCGTCATGCGCTCACCTGAACTATGGACTGCAACCTGCTGATATTACGAACCAACCCGATAATTCGGTGCCTCGCGGGTGATCTGCACATCATGGACATGGCTTTCCTTGAGACCGGCCCCGGAAATGCGCACGAATTGGCAATTCCGGCGCATTTCCGCGACCGTGGCGCAGCCGGTATAGCCCATTGCCGCGCGCAGACCCCCGACAAGCTGATGGAGAACCGTGCTCGCCGGGCCCTTGTAGGGCACCTGCCCCTCGATCCCCTCGGGCACCAGCTTGTCGCTGGCGGCATCCTTCTGGAAATAGCGATCCGCCGAGCCGCGCGCCATCGCGCCAAGGCTGCCCATGCCGCGATAGGCCTTAAACGAGCGGCCCTGGTAGAGGATCACCTCGCCGGGGCTCTCGTCGGTGCCCGCCAGCATGGAGCCCACCATCGCGCAGGACGCGCCCGCCGCAATCGCCTTGGCGAAATCGCCCGAGAACTTGATGCCGCCATCGGCGATCACCGGCACATCGCCCGCCGCCGCCGCGCTGTCCATGATCGCGGTGAGTTGCGGCACGCCCACGCCCGCCACCACGCGCGTGGTGCAGATGCTTCCCGGACCGATGCCCACCTTGACCGCGTCGGCACCTGCGTCAATGAGCGCGCGGGTGGCCTCTCCGGTGGCCACGTTCCCGGCCATGATCTGCACCTCGTTGGAAATCGCCTTGGCGCGCTTCACCGCCAGGGCCACCCCCTCGGAATGGCCATGCGCGGTGTCGATCACCACCATGTCCACGCCCGCCTCCACCAGCGCCTGCGTGCGCTCGAACCCGGCATCGCCCACGGTCGAGGCCGCCGCCACCCGCAACCGGCCAAGCCGGTCCTTGCAGGCCGTGGGATTGAGCACCGCCTGCTCGGAATCGCGCAGCGTCAAGAGCCCCGTGAGCTTGCCCTTCCCGTCGGTCACGAGCAATTTCTCGATCCGCCGCGCCTTCATGAGCGAGCGCGCCTCGTCGCGGTCAGCGGGCTCGCGCAGGATCGCGAGGTTCTCGGAGGTCATCATCACGCGCACCGGCGTGTTCTCGTCCTCGGCAAAGCGCATGTCGCGATTGGTGACGATGCCCACGACATGGCCCGCCTCATCCACCACCGGAAAGCCGGTGATCTTGTAGCGGTCCTGAAGCGCCTTGGCATCGGCCAGCGTCTGTTCGGGGCGCAGCGTGATCGGGTTGTAGACGATCCCGCTCTCGAAGCGCTTGACGCGGCGCACCTCGCGGGCCTGTTCCTCGACCGACAGATTGCGGTGGATCACGCCCATCCCGCCCATCTGCGCCATCGAAATGGCCATGCGCCCCTCGGTCACCGTGTCCATAGCCGAGCTGAGCAGCGGAATGTTCAGGGCGATGTCGCGGGTGACCCATGTGCGCGTATCGGCCGTGCCGGGCAGCACCGAGGATGCCGCAGGCACCAGCAGAACATCGTCAAAGGTGAGTGCCTCGCGAATTTCCATTCCGCATCTCCGTGAATGTGTCGTTTGGCGCGTCCCTATCGCATGGATCACGGGGCGTTGAAAGGGCGTTCTGGTCGTGGCCGTCACAGCCACAGCCCGGCACCGGGTCATAGCCACAGCCCCCCCACGGGTTGCACCGCGCGATCCGCCACAGCGCCAGCCACCCGCCGCGCAGCGCGCCATGATGCTCCAGCGCATCAAGCGCGTATTGGCTGCATGTCGGCTGATAGCGGCACGACAGCCCGAACCAGGGCGACAGCAACAGCCGGTAGCCACGGATCGGCAGCGCAAGCAGGCGGGCGAGCGGGCTCATCCCCGGCCCCGCAGCCGCGCGAGCGCATGGGCAAGATCGCGGCGCAGATCGTCGAACGGGCGCAGGCCGGTTTCACCCGCGCGCCCGATCAGCACGTAATCCCAGCCGGGTTGCGCCTTGTCGCGCAGGATTTCGCGTGCCACGGCGCGCAGGCGCCGCTTGGCGCGGTTGCGCGCCACCGCGTTGCCGACCTTCTTGGAGCAGGTGAATCCCACCCGCACGCGCGGATCGCCGTCGCGCCGGTCGCGCCCCTGCACCATCATCGTGGCGGTGCCCTGCCTGCGCGCCCGCGCGGCGGCGAGGAAATCCGCGCGCTTGCGCAGCATCTCGGGCTTGGGCCCCGCGCACGACAACACCGCCGGACACACTTCCCCTGCCATGCGGTCAGGGGGGTCCGGCGGTTCATCGGTCATGTCGCAGTGCTGGCGCTTAGGCGCTCAACGACTTGCGGCCACGGGCGCGGCGGGCGTTGAGGATCTTGCGCCCGGCCTTGGTCGCCATACGCGCACGGAAGCCGTGGCGATTCTTGCGCACGCGGTTCGACGGTTGAAAGGTGCGTTTCATCGCTCCATCTCCGGTTCTGTGGGGTGCCGGTCGTCTGGAATCGCGCCGGGCCCGAATATGTCAGGAACCCGCCGTATAAAGAGCGGCGTAGCCCAAGTCAAACCCCCGCCAGCGATTTTCACACCGCCCCGACATATTACAGGAACCACGCCTTGTATCACCCGCGATCACCCCCTCGTGAGGGCACTGGCGGGCGGGCACCGGACCGTGCATCTAGGGCGGGACAGCAAACAGCCCCGGTGATCCCATGACCCAAAGCGACCCCACCACGCCCTCCCGCCGCAGGCCTGCCCTGCTGCGCCATGCGCCGCTTGCGATCATCCTGATTGCGGCGGTGGTGGGCACCGTGACCTTGCGCGATCATATCACCTTCGACACGCTGCGCGCCCATCGCGAGACGCTTCTGGCCTTTCGCGACAGCCATTTCGCGGCGCTGGCGGCGGCGTTTATCGCCACCTATGTGGTGATCGTCGCCTTTTCGCTGCCCGGCGCGGCGGTGGCCTCGGTCACCGGCGGGTTCCTATTCGGGCTGGTCCTTGGCACCACGTTCAACGTCTCTGCGGCCTCGCTGGGGGCGATCATGATCTTTCTTGCCGCGCGCTGGGGCTTGGGCGCGACGCTTGCCGCGCGAATCGAGACATCGGAAGGCCGCATGAAACGGCTCAAGCAGCGGCTGCACGATAACGAGATCAGCGTGCTGTTCCTGATGCGGCTGGTGCCCGCGGTGCCGTTCTTCGTGGCCAACCTGCTGCCCGCGCTGGTGGGGGTGCGGTTTCGCAACTTCGTGCTGACCACGGTGCTGGGCATAATCCCCGGTGCCATCGTCTTTACCTGGATCGGCGTCGGGCTGGGCGAGGTCTTCGACCGGGGCGACACGCCCGATCTTTCCCTCTTGTGGGAGCCGCAGATCATCGGCCCCATCCTGGGGCTTGCGGCGCTTGCGGCGCTGCCGATGCTCATCAAGGCCATTCGTGGAAAAAAGGACATTTGAACATGACAAAATTGACACCGGATCTGCTGGTCATCGGGGCCGGCTCAGGCGGGCTTTCGGTTGCGGCGGGGGCCGTGCAGATGGGGGCGAGCGTCGTCCTGATCGAAGGCCACAAAATGGGCGGCGACTGTCTCAATTTCGGCTGCGTGCCCTCCAAGGCGCTGATTGCCAGCGGCAAGGCAGCACATGCGCAGGCCCATGCCTCTGCCTATGGCGTGGCAGATGTGGCCCCGCAGGTGGATTACGCCGCCGCCAAGGATCATGTCGCGGGCGTGATCGCACAGATCGAGCCGGTTGACAGCCAGGAGCGGTTCGAGGGCCTGGGCGTGCGGGTGATCCGCGACTATGGCGAATTCATCTCGCCCACGGAGGTGAGCGCGGGCGCGCATGTCATCTCGGCCCGGCGGGTGGTGATCGCCACCGGCTCCTCGCCGCTGGTGCCGCCGATTCCGGGGCTGGACAACGTGCCCTATGAGACCAACGAGACGATATTCGAGCTGCGCGAGCGCCCCCGCCACCTGCTCGTCATCGGCGGCGGCCCCATCGGCATGGAAATGGCGCAGGCGCATCGCCGCCTTGGCTGCGAGGTGACGGTGATCGAGGGGGCGAAGGTGCTGGGCCAGGACGACCCCGAGATGGTGGCCGTCGTGCGCGCGCAATTCGACGCCGAGGGCATCGTGATCGAGGAAGGCGCGATGGCCTCGGAAATCCGTGGCACAGCAGGCGCGATCGAGGTCGAGGCCAAGGATGGTCGCATCTTCAAGGGCTCTCACCTGCTCATGGCCGTGGGCCGCCGTGCCAATACCGACCGGCTCAACCTCGAAGCTGCGGGCATCGAGACCACGCGGCGCGGCATCAAGGTGGATGGCGCCATGCGCACCACCAACAAACGCGTCTATGCCATCGGGGACGTGGCGGGGGGGCTGCAATTCACCCATGTGGCGGGCTATCAGGCGGGGCTTATCATCCGGCAGGCGCTCTTGTCGCTGCCTGCCAAGAACCGCACCGACCACATCCCCTGGGCCACTTATACCGATCCCGAACTGGCGCAGGTAGGCCTCACGGAGGCAGAGGCGCGCGAAATCCATGGCGGCAATCTCGAGGTGGTGCGCTTTCCCTACACCCACAATGACCGCGCCATCGCCGAGCGCAAGACCGCCGGTCTCATCAAGGTGATGGTGGTGCGCGGGCGGCCCATTGGCGTCTCCATCGCGGGCGCGCAGGCGGGCGAGCTGATCAATCTCTGGGCCTTCATCCTCGCCAACAAGCTCAAGATGAAACATGTCGCGAACATGGTCGCGCCCTACCCCACGCTTGGGGAAATCAACAAACGTGCCGCCGGGGCCTATTTCTCGCCACGCCTCTTTGATAGCGCTATGATGAAACGGGTGGTGGGTCTGGTGCAGCGCTGGCTGCCCTGACCCCGCTCATGGGAGGCGCGCGTGCTAAAGTCACTTTCAGGCCGGTTCCTGATTCTCACCGCCATCTTCGTGATGCTGGCCGAGGTGCTGATTTTCGTGCCCTCGGTGGCCCGCTTTCGCGAGCAATTCCTGTTCGACCGGCTGCAACGCGCGCAGATCGCCTCGCTGGGGCTGCTCTCGGGCGGCGAGGTCTCGGCCGATCTGCAAGAGGAGCTGTTGCGCAACGCCGAGGTGTTCAACGTGGTCCTGCGCCGCGACGAGGCGCGCCAGCTTGTGCTGTCCTCGCCGGTGCCCGCGCCGGTATCGCGCAGCTTCGATCTGCGTGACCCGCCCGCAATCACCCTCATCGTCGACGCCTTTCGCCGCCTTGCCAAACCCGAGCCAGAGGTGATCCGCGTCATCGGCGAGCCGGTGCGCATGGGCGGGCTGCTCATCGAGATCACGCTCGATACCCGTGACCTGCGCGCCGCGATGATCGAGTATGGCCTGCGCATCCTGTGGCTGTCGCTGGTGATTTCGCTCATCACGGCGGGGCTGTTGCTGGTGGCGGTGCAATGCTTCGTGGTGCGCCCGATCCGCCGGGTGGTGCGCGCGATGCAGACCTATGCCGCCGATCCCGAGGATGGCCGCCACGTCATCACCCCGTCCTCGGGCATCACCGAATTGCGCGAGGCCGAGGAAAGCCTGCACTCGCTGCAACGCCAGCTCACCTCCGCGCTCAAGCAAAAAGAGCACCTTGCCCAGCTTGGCGGCGCGGTGGCCAAGATAAGCCATGACCTGCGCAACATCCTTACCTCGGCACAGCTTTTCACCGACCGGCTGGAGGCAAGCGAGGACCCGCTCGTGCAGCGCATGGCCCCCAAGCTGGTGAATTCGCTCACCCGCGCGGTGCATCTGTGCGAATCCACCCTCGCCTATGGCAAGGCCGAGGAGCCGGGGCCGACGCTTGCGCGCCACAGCCTTGCCGACCTGGTGGAGGACACGATCGAGGGCGAGCGCCTCGCCGCCGCAGGCCACCCAGTGCGTTTCGAGAACCGCGTGGCCGATGATGTCGTGCTGCGCGCCGATGCCGAGCAGTTGCACCGCGTGCTCACCAACCTGTTGCGCAACGCGCGGCAGGCCCTCGTCAAGACCGGCGCGCCGGGCAGCATCACAATTTCCGCCGAGGCCAGCGCCGAGGACTGGATCATCCGCGTCACCGATACCGGCCCCGGCCTGCCCGCCAAGGCGCGCGAACACCTGTTCAAGCCGTTCCACGGCGGCGCGAGCAGCGGCGGCACCGGGCTGGGCCTGTCGATCGCGTCCGAACTGGTGCGCGGCCATGGCGGCACCCTCACGCTCGAGCGCAGCGACGAGACCGGCACCTGCTTTCGCATCACCCTGCCCAGAGGAAATTTCGTCTCCGCGTCATAATCTTGCCCTCCCCCTCTTGCATCGTCAGGCGGCAAAGTCTAAACGCTGCCCTCAACGGACCGATAGCTCAGCTGGATAGAGTACTTGACTACGAATCAAGGGGTCGGGGGTTCGAATCCTCCTCGGTCCGCCAACAAAACAAGGGCTTAGGGCAAATCGCCGCTAAGCCCTTTTTTTGGGGAAACACCGGAGGAACAGGGGCTAAGGTGATTCACCCTTGGCCTCGCCCAATCCCCCGCCGACCTGCAATGATCGCTGCACCAGCGCGCATGTGAGCGCATTGCGACCGGCATAGGCCCCCCGCAATGGTCACACATCCGACCGGCAAGCGCCGCGTGTCTGGCCTCACGCTGCAAGGCAACCTCGTCCAGCTTGATGCACTTGCGAGAACACCACCGCGCATCCGCCCGCTTGGTGACAGGGATAGGCGAGTGGCAATATTCGCATGTCCGACCGGCCAGAACCTCGTGCCGCGCCTCACGCTCAAGGCGCGCCTGATCGACCGCGATACAATGGTCGCTGCAAAATATCTTTCCGACCGGCACGGCCACATGTCCACCCCACAGACCGCGCAAAGCGGCCTCATATCGAGTGAGTTGCCGTCCATATCGCCTGATCCTGTTAGCCGCTCGAAGCCGGTCAAGGCGTCCATTGTGTGTCCTCGCGCAACCGCTTGAGCAGAACTTGAAATGCCCCTCGGGCAAAGGCCCATGACAATAGGGCACCTCGAAAATTTGCCCTGACCTGACCGCGGCGGTATGATGGTCGAGGAGTTCCATGGCTTGGGGTTTGATGATGGCGCAGATGGGTTTCTTTGATCTTTCGGACCGCTACGCGAGCCTCGATGCGAAGCGTGACCCGTTGGTGGAGATCGACGCGGTCGTGCCGTGGGAGGAGTTTCGGTCGGTTCTGGAACGGGTCTGGCGCAAGCCGGAGGCGGCGCGCAAGTCGCGGGCCGGGCGCAGGCCTTGGGATGCGGTTGTGATGTTCAAGACGCTGGTCCTGAGCGCGCTCTACAACCTGTCGGACGACCAGATCGAGTATCAGGTCCGCGACCGGCTTTCGGCCAGGACGATTCCTCGGGCTTGGCCTGGAGGACCGGGTGCCCGATGCCAAGACGGTGTGGCTCTATCGCGAGGGGCTGGCCCAGGCGGGTATGGTCGATGCGCTGTTTGGGCAGTTCGACGGCTATCTGGCGCGGCAGGGCTACATCGCACGCGACGGGCAGATCCTCGATGCGTCCATCGTGCCGGTGCCGAAGAACCACAACAGGCGCGAAGAAAACAAGGCGATCAAGCGCGGCGAGGTGCCCGAGGGCTGGGCCGACAAGCCCGCCAAACGGTCGCAGAAAGACATTGATGCCCGCTGGACCAAGAAACATGGCAAGAGCCATTACGGCTACAAGAACCACGTCAACGTGGACCGCAAGCACAAGCTGGTCCGCCGTTACCATGTCAGCAACGCCGCCCTGCATGACAGCCAGGCGGTGGACCACCTGCTGATTGTCAATGTGCATTCAAAAGTGACCCGGTGTGATCATCCAAAAATGACCCACTGAACCAGACCGGGTTTACCGGAGAGCAAAAAGCTCGGAAGGTAAGCTATGACCAAGGGAAACCCAGGGACCCGTTTTTCGACCGAGTTACGTGCGCGTGCGGTGCGCATGGTCTTGGAGAATGAGGCGGATTATAAGTCACGGTCGCAGGCGATTGCCTCGATTTCAGAGGAATTTGGATGCAGCCGCG